>NZ_PHNG01000738.1:0-3696 GCF_002803435.1 Bacillus sp. mrc49
CTCGGCCCGGTATCGGGAGCGCTCGTAGCGGGACTTGGACATATCATTTCAGCGTTCATCGGCGGGCTGCCATTGGGGCCATTTCACTTTTTGATCATGGCTGAAATGGCCGTGCTCGTATGGATGTTTGGCGTTTTATTCATACAAGGAAAAAAACTGTCCGCCTATTTCCTCTTTTTTATCGGCAATTCATTCATTCTGGGCCTGCCGTTTGTGTTTCTGGTCAGTCCCGGATTCTATATGCTGACAGTGCCGGGATTAACAGCTGCATCGGCGATAAATATTGCCTTGGCGGCCCTTTTGCTGCCCCGCTTGGAGCCTATCTTGAGAAAATCGATACTTAAAGATGGATCGATATCATGAGAGATTCCTTGGTTTTGCCATTTTCCGAATCGGAATCATTGATAATATCAAGTGACAATAGTGGCGGAATAGGACTGAAGGAAAACGATTTTGTTCAGGTTCCATATGAAATCGTCGGCTATTATTCCTTCAGGGTGGCCGTCATGGAATGCTTAAGCGTTGGCGGAAATCCCATATCGGTCGTCCTCCATAATTTTTGCGGCGATGAAGCTTGGGAGGGCTTGAGCAAAGGTATCATGCAAGGCTTGGACGAATTGGGTCTGGATCTTCCGATTACGGGAAGCACGGAAACGAACATGCCGCTGCTTCAATCGGCTCTTGGTCTCATCGTCCTTGGCAAGCGAAGGAATGACCTGGCAAGGCAGCCAAACCATTCACGGAAAATGGCCCTCATCGGCAGGCCGCTCGTCGGGGAGGACGTGCTGAAACAGCAAGATTGGGTTGCCCCTCTATCCTTATATAAAAGTCTTTGTGAGCTTGAAGGAGTGGAGGCGCTTCCAATCGGATCGAAGGGAATCGCCTATGAATGGAAGCACCTGGACCGAAGGGGGGAAGGTGTTCCCGAATGCATAAGCAATATAGTCGATATCGAAAAATCATCCGGCCCATCCACCTGCTTCCTTCTTGCTTATCCCTTATATTTGGAGGAAGAAATCAAGCGTAAAGCAGGGCCTCTTTTTATTGGTGAATGACAGCACTTCAGAATAGATGGGGCATCGGGTTTAGTTCATCATGAACGGATTCGCTGCTCCTTTTTTCATTGAAATTGCGAGCCGCCTCTAAAAAATGATAGATATGGATACTCTAGTAAAGCAGTTCAGGGATCACTCATCGTGTCATCCAGATCGGATCCGTAATGCCCGTCCTTCTGCAGCGTGTGTTAAGATGAAATTATTGGTATTAAATGAAGGATATTTCACAAATGAAAAAAATCTTAATGGTTGTGGACTCGATAATAGCAATAGTTCCACAGCTTCCATTCTTACTATTGAATTCAACTGTTTAAGAGGAAGGAGCATGATGTTAGTATGGCAGGTTATATGATGGGCATCGATATCGGCACGACAAGTACGAAGGTCGTTCTTTTTTCAAAAGGGGGGGAGGTCGTCCAATCATGTTCGAAAGGATATCCCCTTCATAGCCCTACCCCGTCCGTTGCTGAACAAGACCCCGAGGAAATATATAAAGCGGTCATCCTGGCGATAGCCGAAGTGATGATAGCAAGTGAAGTGGGCAAGGACGAACTGGGCTTCATATCATTCAGTTCAGCGATGCATAGCTTGATCGCCATGGGGAAGGACGGCAGGCCGCTGACGAATAGCATTACTTGGGCAGATAACCGAAGTGTTGCTTATGCAGAGCAATTGAAGGCCTCGGAACAAGGGATGCAATTGTATCATCGGACAGGGACCCCCATTCACCCGATGTCCCCGATTACGAAAATCATGTGGTTAAGAAACGAGCATCCGGACATTTTTGAAGATACATACAAATTCATCGGAATCAAAGAATATATCTTTTATAAATTCTTCAATGAGTATGTGATGGATCACTCGCTAGCTTCCGCAATGGGTATGTTCAACTTGAATGAGTTGAAATGGGATGAAGAGGCACTTAGCATTGCCGGAATTGATGCGGACAGGCTGCCGGCGCTTGTCCCGACAACACAGGTCCTTTCTGGCTTAAGTACGGAATTGGCCGCAGCCATGAACATTCAGGAAGGCACCCCGTTCGTGATCGGTGCGAGTGATGGCGTACTTGCCAACTTAGGGCAAAATGCCATCAAGCCAGGGGTCCTGGCAGTCACGATCGGGACGAGCGGTGCAGTGAGGACCGTAAGTGAACGACCACTTACAGATCCAAAAGGCAGGACCTTCTGTTACGCTCTTACTGAGAATCATTGGGTGATCGGTGGGCCGGTCAATAATGGGGGCATCACCTTCCGCTGGGCGAGGGATCAATTTGGGCGTGTGGAAATCGAAAAAGCGAAGGCTTCGGGACTGGACTCGTATGAAATACTGACTGATATGGCCTCGGCTATTGCACCTGGTTCGGATGGACTCATTTTCCATCCGTATATGGCTGGGGAGCGTGCACCATTATGGAGTGCCGATGCAAGGGGCTCCTTCTTTGGACTGGCCCTTCACCATACACGTGATCATATGGTCCGCGCGGTACTCGAAGGCGTGATGTATAACCTCTATAGTGTCCTCCTCGCTGTAAGGGAACTGGCTGGCGCACCCGAGAAGATCCATGCAAGCGGCGGGTTTGTCCGCTCGAAGCTGTGGCGTCAGATCATGGCTGATGTTTTCAATCAGAACGTGACGATTCCTGAAAGCTTTGAAAGTTCGAGCTTGGGCGCAGCCGTGCTTGGGCTTTATGCTTTAGGGGAAATCGAAAGCCTCGATGAAGTGGAAGGGATGATTGGCGATACGAATGAGCTTGTGCCGATCGAGGCTAACGTTAAAGTTTACGAAGAGCTGATGTCGATCTATTTATCCGTGAGCAGGCAATTGGAGGGTGACTACAGCCGCATTGCCGAATTTCAAAGACGCCATTTGGAATGAACGTGAAGGAAAGGCACAGATGCATAAGCACTGTGCTTTTGTTTTTGATAAGATGGTAAAAAAGATAAGGAGAATTTCTTATGGGAGCCAGTAAAACGAATGCAATGCGAATTCTTGATAACCATTCAATCGAATATGGGATGATGAGTTATGATGCACGTGATGGAAAGATCGATGGAGTTACAGTCGCCGAAAAAATCGGAAAGGCTCCTGGAAGCGTCTTTAAAACGCTCGTTACCCATAGCGGGCCGCAGCAGCTTTATGTTTTTGTGATTCCAGTAGCGGACGAACTGGATATGAAAAAAGCGGCCAAGGCGGCAGGAGCGAAAAAAATGGAAATGCTCACCGTCAAGGACCTTCAAAAAAACACCGGCTACATACGGGGGGGCTGTTCACCGATCGGCATGAAAAAGCAATACCCGACCTTCATCGATGAAAGTGCATCGAACTTGTCTGAAATCATCGTAAGCGCGGGGAGGGTCGGCACCCAGATTGTCCTGAATCCGGCAGATTTCCTCGAAATCACGCAGGCGGAGTCCGTCGCTCTTATCAAATAGGACAATGGCATCCTTGGGCATTCACCTATTTGATTTTTACCGCATACGCTGTCTTGAAGATCACATTTCTATTGTGAGGGAGAGTGTGGAAGTGACGGGAAAAGTGATGCATTATTTCGCCGGCGGCAATACCGCTAAAGGTTTTTATAGTTTATATGATTCGAATTTGGCAGGTTTGGAAAGATTATTCATTTTAAAAGGCGGACCTG
>NZ_PHNG01000739.1:0-3601 GCF_002803435.1 Bacillus sp. mrc49
AACTAAAAGTAGAATAATTTCAATATAATAGCGAAAATATTCTACTTTTAATATAGAAGGTGAAATAAAAGTAGAAATTGTAGAAATATTATGCATCAATATCGTTGACAATCTACTAAAAGTAGAATAATATGTGATTGTGAAGGTTAAAAAGCGAGGTGATAACCATGATTCTCACACTGAAACAAGCCAGATTAATAAAGGGGTTTACACAACGCGATATAGCTACAAAGCTTGGTGTACATGTTCAGACTTACAGCAAGATGGAGAAACAACCTGAAGAAGTTACTATCAGGGAAGCCAAAAAAATCTGCGAGATTTTGGAATTAAGCTACGATTTTATTTTTTTTAACACTGACTCTACTTTAAGTAGAGACATTGAAAGAAGTCATTCTTTTTAAAGTAGAGTGAGGTGGTTTCATGCGAATTAAGGAGGACTTAACAATAAGTAGTATGTCCTTAGGTGGTTATGAAATTCCAATTCCTAAGGGATTATCTGAGTTACTTAATAGGTCAGGTGCTTGGAAATATAGAGCACCTGATTCAATCCAAAGTGAAAGTCCTTTAGAGGATTATGATCGTACTGTTGTTAAGGAAAATGGTCATTTAAGAACATATCTAACCTACAAAAAACCAGTTGAAAAGTCCGGAAAAAATAAAAAGGTTTCTTAAAGGGGGTAACTCATTGGGCATGGTCATGGTTTACGGTTTCGTAGGGGCGCTGCTGTTTTTGGGCGGATGCATGTGCGGCAGCTCATTGACCGCAGGGAGATTGAAGGGAGGTGAAAATGTTGAAAATCAAAACCCAGGAATGGTTAGCAATGAATGAGGTCGATCGGTACATGGAAATTTATCGGGCTTATGTCAGAAGCCAAAAATTCTAAGGAGGTGAGTGTTTTGGAAATGGAGGTTAAAACGAGAACTGATCTTATCGGTAAAACTGGATCAGTTACTCGTAAATTAACAATTGTGGACGCAAAGGAATATCCAACCGGTACTGAAATTCGTGTATCAGACAATATGGGGGAGGAATACTGGACAGGTCTTGAAGACATTGATTTGGACTTATAAAAGGAGGTGACTCAATTGGAAAAAACAATCAAATCATTTGATGTAATTGCTGAAGCTACCCACCCATTTATTTATACATTTGCGGTAGGTAAAGAATTCGGCGGAAAAACTGTGGATGACATTATCGAGCATGATGGAGTGTTTAAACTGTTCAATCGCCGTGATGAACTTATCACAGAAATTAACTTACCTGTAGTTCGTGTGGAATACGAATATCCATTAGCAGCAGTCAATTAAGGAGGTGATTCCTTGAAGAGTGGTAAAAAGCCAACTAGTCGTCAACGTAAAGCCATGGAGTGGGCAGGCGTAAGAGATACAAAGGATTGGTTAGTTATCAAAAGTTTGCCTTATGAATTGCATATCGTCCACAGAATTACAGGTCACACAAAAGAAATCCCAAATGAATAAAAGACCCCTGTTTGCAGACAGGAGTCCAAATAAAATACTTATCTCACATACATTCTATACATTTTTTTACCAAATATGCAACAGGAGGACAAATAAATGTATTTCGAAACAAAGAAAAATACTGTTTTTAGTCCTGCTAATCCTAAATTAGAAAGTCTCTATAACTGGCTTGAAAAACATGAGTCTACTCTTGGTGGAAGTCATTCCTATGATGACTTGATTGAAATATATGAAACGCTTGAAAACAATTTGAAGGAGGAAAACCAATGAATTCATTACAACAAATCGAGCTTATGGAAGTCGAGGAAATCCAATCACAGGAAACTAAGTTTGAAATTACGGACATCAACAGCCTGAATTGGGCATTCCGTAAACTTACTGCCCTTAAATCAAAAGAAAAGGAAATCAAGCAGCTGGCAAACGTGGAACGTGATCGTATTGCCGAATGGGAGAAAGGTGAACTTTCTTCTATTACCAACAGCACCAGTTTTTTTGAATCACTTATTACCTTGTATCACGCTCAGCAATTAGCGGAAGACCCCAAGGCTAAAACCATCAGCACACCTTATGGCAAATCTAAGACCCGTAAATCGAAGGAGGCACCGGATAAGGCGGATGAGGAAGTAATCCTTCAATACGTTATTGAAAATGAAATGGATGAATTCATCAAGAATAGTGTGAAATGGGCCGACCTTAAGAAGTCATTGAAAATCGTGGAAATCAGTGGTGAAAAGGTTGTTGTAGATGAGAACGGCCAGATTGTACCTGGTGTAATCGTAAAACCAGAATCTATTTCTTATAGTGTGGAGGTTTAATAATATGGCAATCGTAAAGATTGAATTAGATGTTAATTGGTTGGATGAAGGAGAAAATCTTGACGAATTAATCAAAAGTGAAGTTATCAGTGGTTTGCAGGATAGATTGATTCAAAAAGCAGAACAAAAAATCTTAGCGAAAATTGAGCGTGAAGCTGAAGAAAAAGCAAATGAGGTTGTTGATAGTTTCATTTACGGCGCTCTTGAAAAGAAAATTGATGATTTGAAAATACCATACAAAGAAAATAGTTGGGGATCTGAAGTAAAGCTAATTCCGATAAGCGAGTTCATTGGCATTAGATATGAACGGTATCTTACAGAAAAAACACTTGATGGAGACGGCAGGGAAGCTAAGTATTCAAGTGATAGAAAATTATCCATCAGTGAATATTTTATTAAAAATTATCTTGCAAAAGAGCTTACGTCTAAAGTTAGTACAATGATTCAAACTGCAAGAAAAGATGCAGAGGAAACAATCGTTAAAGCGCTTGAAAACAATCTAAAAGAACAGTTATCTTTTGATATTATTCAGCGGCTTAATATCCCTGAAATGTTAGAGAGTCTACAAAATAAAGCTGCAGAAATAGGTTCTAAAGAATAGGAAGGGGGTTTAAAAGTGGAAACCATAAACGGCTCTAAAATTAAGAAAAGCGAAAAGGCGAAAGTCATTATCTACTCAAAGCCAGGTGACGGTAAAACAACAGTTGCTGGATTGCTGCCAGGTAAAACATTGGTGCTCGATATTGATGGTACATGCCAGGTATTGCAAGGTTACTCAAATGTTGATGTTGCCAAGATTGACTCAAGCGATCCTCACCAAAGCATTTTAGATTTTTATGCACATGCAAAAGCGAATATCGCTAATTACGATAACGTTTTTGTGGACAATCTTACCCATTATCAAAAGCTTTGGTTGATGAGTAAGGGAGAAAAAACGAAAAGTGGAATGCCAGAATTAAAAGACTACGCTATATTCGACAACCACTTATTGAAAGTAATTGAAACATTCAATGGATTAGATGCCAACGTCATCTACACTGCCTGGGAAACTACACGCAGCATTATCCATGATGATGGGCAGCAATATAACCAATTCATTCCGGATATACGTGACAAAATCGTCAATCATGTTATGGGAATCGTGCATGTTGTAGCTCGATTAATTAGAAAAGCAGACGGTACACGCGGATTTATTTTGGAAGGTAACCAGAGTATTTTTGCCAAGAATCATCTTGATGATCGTAAAGGCTGCGTTCAAGAAGAATTATTAGTGTCATCCACAAATGAGAAAACAGGGGGAAATAAAT
>NZ_PHNG01000740.1:0-2897 GCF_002803435.1 Bacillus sp. mrc49
AATCGGACATTCATCGAAAAGTGGTATAACGGTGCCGCTAACATGTATTTAAAGAACTATTCACCCATGCACCATAAATGGAGCGAAGCCGTCGGCGCATTAAAGGATTCAAGACTTTCACCGGAAGAATTGCAGGCCTTTTTTGACAAAGAGAGCTGGCAGGAATGGCTAGGGACAAAGCCAGATCCGAAGCCTTTCACTATTGGACTCCGGTTAACCGAGCCACCTGATGGCAATGGGCCCTGGGTGCTCGACGTAACCCTCCGTTCCAAAAGGGATGAAAATATCGTTGAAACCTATACCGGAAAAAAACTGCCGCGCGGCTGGAACAAATATGCTAGCGAAGTGGTGCGGGCCACGAAACGCTGGCAGCTCGTCGTGCCTTGGCTTGGAGAAAACGGAAGGCTGAAAAGGGAGATTTCAGAAACGGACGCATGGGAGTTCTTGACCGATGCAAGTGAAAAACTTCTTTTCCTTGGCGTAGAAATCCTCCTTCCATCCTGGTGGCTTGCCTTGAAGGAATCCTCCTTGAAGGTGAAGGCCAAAGTAAAGAGCCAATCCAACCGCGGTCCTTCTTACGTAGGGCTGAAAGCTTTAATGGATTTTGATTGGCGCTTTTCATTGAATGGCAAGGAGCTCACCGAGGCGGAGTTCGAGGAGCTCGTCGACCAAAAAAGGCGGCTCGTCTTCATTCGCGGTCAATGGGTCAAGCTTGATCCGGCTTTCATTAAACAAATTCAGGTACTGATGGAAACAGCTAATGAAAAAGGAATACAGCTATCAGACCTGCTGCAGCAGGAATTATTGAATGGAGAAGATGAAGGTGGAGATATCGATGCGGAAAATGACGATATGCTCCGAATTCAATTTGAATTGAATCAGGAGCTCCGTAAGATGATCGGAAGGCTCAGGGAAGCCAAAAACATTTCCATCCTGCCCGTCCCTGCCGAACTTCAAGGCGACCTACGCCCCTATCAAAAGCTGGGCATGAGCTGGCTGCTTTTTTTAAGGGAGCATGGCTTTGGCGCTTGCCTAGCCGACGATATGGGGCTGGGGAAAACGGTCCAGATGATTGCCTACCTGCTTCATGTCAAAAACAAAGAAGGAGCCGGTAAAGAGCTGCCCGTTACATCCAGTGACGAGCAAAAGATTGAAACGATCATCGTCGAAGAGGAAGTCGGCCCAGGGGTCAGTGATGCAGAAGATACCCTTGTCCCCACTCCTGAACCTGTATCCGTACAATCTGCGCTCATCGTCTGCCCTACATCGGTCCTTGGCAACTGGCAGAAGGAATTGGAAAAATTCGCACCGACACTTAAAGTCCACCTTCATTACGGATCGAATCGTTCAAAAGGTGAGGTCTTCGCCAAAAATGCGGCACAGCACGATATTGTGTTAACCTCATATGGCCTGACGCATCAAGATGCCGCTGAGCTCTCGTCCATCCAATGGAGCAGCGTCATCCTTGATGAAGCACAGAACATCAAGAATGCCCAAACCAAGCAATCCAAGGCAGTCCGTAAACTCAATGGCCAGCATCATATCGCTTTATCGGGTACGCCAATGGAAAACCGCTTAAGTGAGCTATGGGCGATTTTCGATTTCATTAACAAAGGATATCTTGGAACGCTGGGCCAATTCCAGGAAAAATATGTGGCCACCATCGAACGGGATGAACAAAAAGATAAAATCAAGGAATTGCAGCGTTTAATACAGCCGTTCTTGCTCCGTCGTACAAAACGGGATAAAGATGTCGCACTCAACCTTCCCGATAAGCAGGAGCAGAAGGAGTTCGTCCCGCTTACCACCGAGCAAGCATCGTTGTATGAACAACTGATTAAGGATACTTTCACTGATATCGAACAACTATCAGCCTTTGAACGAAAAGGCATCATCCTGCAGATGCTGAATAAGCTGAAGCAGCTTTGCAATCACCCAGCTCTTTATTTAAAAGAGATGGATAAGGAAAACATCCTGAAGGCGGCTAACCGATCCGGCAAACTCGAGAAGCTTACCGAGCTTGTTGATGCCGTCCGCGAACAGGATGAAAGCTGTCTCATTTTCACCCAATATATCGGGATGGGCAACATGATGAAAGAATTGCTGGAAAAACGATATAACATCGAAGTTCCATTCCTGAACGGGAGTGCAAACAAGAAGCAGCGCGATGATATGATTACACGCTTCCAAGATGGCGAATTCCCCATCTTCATTCTTTCATTAAAGGCTGGCGGCACCGGTCTTAACCTAACGGAAGCAAACCACGTGATCCATTATGATCGCTGGTGGAACCCGGCTGTCGAGAATCAAGCCACGGACCGTGCCTACCGAATTGGACAGCAGCGATTCGTTCATGTTCATAAGCTAATCTGTACAGGGACACTGGAAGAAAAGATTGATCAAATGCTCGATAAAAAACAAGCATTGAACGACGAAATCATCAGCAGTGACAACTGGATCACCGAACTTTCCACTGAGGAAATCAAGGACCTGGTCGCTCTTCAATAAGGTACAAAAGGAGAATGCCTATCGAATGGGCATTCTCCTTTTTCCGTTTGAATAGCCATCAAATGGAGTGAAAATCGTTTCTAAAAAATCGAACTCAACAAATAAAGAGCCGTAATCCAGATGATGATGGCCGATACTTTATTTAACATACCAAGGAACTTGCCAGTAGTATCAATCTTTTTCAGCAATCGTCCCGCCAGACATAGTCCATGGAACCAGCACCATGACACAGCGATGCACGTTACCGTGAAAATCACTTTATCCGTTCCTGAATATACAAGCGAGCTCGATCCGATTACACCGATCGTATCCAAGATTGCATGCGGATTGAGCAATGATACCGATAAAGCAAAAATCATCTGTTTTTTTGCTGACATTTGCTTAGTTTC
>NZ_PHNG01000741.1:0-6468 GCF_002803435.1 Bacillus sp. mrc49
GAGATTATATGAAAGCCACTCGTGATATAGAAGTGTTGATCATAGAAGATGACTTAAGGGTTGCGGAGATACAAAAGCTTTTCATCGAAAAGATCGAGGGTTTTCAAACGATAGGGATCGCTTCAAGCTATGATGAAGCTAAAAGCTTCATTGAAATCATGCAGCCGGATTTATTACTGCTTGATATGTATTTTCCGGATATGAATGGGCTGGATATGCTTAAGGAAATCAAGCAGCAAAGCAAGCAGAGGGATGTCATCATGATAACGGCGGCTAAAGAAATCGAAAAAGTCCAGGAAGCGATTAAAATCGGCATATTTGATTACATCATCAAGCCTGTCTCATTTGAACGTTTCAAGCAGTCCATCCTTCGATATCAGGAGTATTACAAGAAATTGTCCGAATTCGAAAAAGTCAATTTTCCCATGACCCAGCAACAGGTGGACAAGCTTTTAAGCAAAGAAGTGAAGGACAAGGAGAGGGAACGGGCGCCACTGCCAAAAGGAATCGATAGGATGACGTTGGAGAAGGTGATGGTTGTGTTGGGAAAAGCATCGGCGGGGTTGACGGCAGAAATAGTTGCCAATGAAATAGGTGTGAGCAGGACCACGGCACGGCGCTATCTGGAGCACCTGATGTCCGAGGAGAAAATCGAAGCCGATTTAACCTATGGCACGGTCGGCCGACCTGAACGGGTATATGCAATAAGGCCATGAAGCGTTCGCCTGAAAAAGGATCTGTTTGTTGGGAAGGGTGAAAATGCAGGAGGATGTGACAACTGTCATCCAAATCATTTGACGTTCATGACTACAGGTGAATGTTCCATATCCTATACTGGAGTAATCAAGTAACCAAACAAGCATTTGCGAAAAGATGGGGCCCTTGCTCACCGTCCTTGCTTCAGGGTCAGTCAGCAACTTGGGCACGTCCAGCGGTATCGTCATCAGCTCCGTATGATCAATCGAAACATGAAAAAATAAATGGCCGTTTAAAACCACGATTTGCTTTGGATGGTTTTTTGATGAAACCTCTTAGTATATACTAGGAATAAAAGAATTAGAGGCGGCATTATGCACAGTTGGTATCATATCTTTCCGAAGAATACGGGACTAAGCCCGTATGTCTGGATCATTTTTTGTATCCTCCCTTTTTATTTCATTTTCAAATCTTCATCGATGCTGGAGATTATCTTTGGTATCATCATGATCATTTTGTTCTTCATTTCATATGGTCTCTCTTTCGTGTCCAAGGGATGGCCGGTATACGTGTGGACGGCCATACAAATCATCATATCGATATCGATGACCATTTTTTTCAGCTACATTTACTTTTCACTTTTTTTGGCATTCTTCATTGGAAATGTTCAAAATAAGGTTGGTTTTTTCGTATTATATTCCATCCAGCTTTTAGCTACCATCGTTTCCGTCAATATTGGCTTCATCATGAAGGACCCTACCTTCTTTTCGCAGTTTCCCTTTATGCTGATTTGTGTAGTGGGCGTAATCCTTCTTCCATTCAACACGTATAATCGTAATAAACGGGATAGACTGGAAGAACAATTGGAAGATGCACATAAAAGAATATCAGAGCTGGGCAAGATGGAGGAACGTCAGCGGATTGCCAGGGACTTACATGATACACTTGGACAAAAGCTTTCCTTAATTGGCTTGAAAAGCGACCTCGCAGGTAAATTGATTGACTTAAAACCGGACTCTGCCAAGAAAGAAATCAGGGATATCCGCCAAACGGCTAGGACGGCTCTTAAGGAAGTAAGGGAAATGGTATCGGAAATGCGCGGGGCCAAGCTAAGCGATGAAATCATCCGTGTCAAGCAAATACTGAAAGCGGCAGAGATAGAATTCAGTTTGGAAGGGACCACGGAACTGCAAGATACGCCATTGCTTGTTGAAACGGTTTTAAGCATGTGCTTGAAAGAAGCCGTGACCAATATCGTCAAACATAGCCGTGCCGACTCCTGTCATATCGTGATAGAGGAATTGCAGACAGGCGTGACGATCAAAGTCGAAGATAATGGCGTGGGACTTTCACATAAATCGGAATTTTATAAAGGCAATGGCCTTCAAGGGATGAAGGAAAGGCTTGAATTCGTGAACGGCAGTCTGGATATTCGTTCCACTGATGGAACGACACTGTATATCAGGGTTCCGAATGCCATAAAAAATAATGGATAGGTGGGGTTAGCATTGATTCGAATCGTAATTGCCGAAGACCAGCGGATGCTGCTCGGCGCGCTAGGCTCTATCCTCGATCTGGAAGAGGATATGGAAGTTGTCGGAAAAGCGAGCAACGGGGAAGAAGCAATGGAACTCGTCAAACGTTTGCAGCCGGATATATGCATTACCGATATTGAGATGCCTGTAAAAACCGGACTGGATGTTGCAGAAGAAATCAAGAACGAGGGCAATCAGTGCAAAGTCATCATCTTGACGACTTTTGCGCGCCCTGGTTATTTTGAAAGGGCGAGGAAGGCAGAGGTAGGTGGATACCTACTAAAGGATAGCCCAAGTGAGGAGCTGGCGAACTCCATCCGAGTCATCATGGATGGCAGGCGCATTTATGCCCCTGAGCTGGTGGATATGGCATTCGAGGAGGAAAACCCACTCACTGAACGGGAGTGTCAGGTGCTCAAATTGATCGCAGATGGCAAGAATACGAAGGAAATCGCCAGCCAGCTATATTTAACGAATGGAACGGTCCGAAATTATATATCGATCATACTCGACAAGCTAGATGTAAGCAATCGTGTTGAAGCGATCGTAAGGTTCAAGGAAAAGGGCTGGTCAAAAGATTGACTTTGGGAACACCGAAACATACAGCGGCATGATTGAAGTATGGTATATTGATTCTTATTACATAAGGGAAAGGAGATGACCAACATGCATAAAGCCACATTTGCTGGAGGCTGTTTTTGGTGCATGGTTACACCATTCGAGGAACAACCGGGGATTGGAGGGATCGTATCCGGTTATACGGGAGGACATGTTGATAATCCGACTTACGAGGAAGTGAAGACGGGTACCTCAGGACATTATGAGGTCGTGGAAATTACGTTCGATCCCCAATTATTTCCCTATGAACGGCTGTTGGAATTGTATTGGCAGCAGATTGATCCAACCGACGACGGCGGTCAGTTCCATGACAGGGGGAGCCAGTATCGGACGGCCATCTTCTTTCATGATGAGGCTCAAGAGAAACTGGCCAGTGAAGCGAAGGAGAAGGTGGCAGCGAGCGGGAAGTTCGCTAAACCGATCGTGACCGAAATCCTTCCGGCCCAAACCTTCTATCCGGCCGAGGACTATCATCAAGGCTACCACAAGAAAAATAAAGAAGAGTACAAGGCGGATCGAGCGAAATCGGGACGTGATGAATTCATTGACCAGCATTGGGTTGGTAAATAAACCGGATCGGATGTGTTTCGCATCCGGTCCTTTTTATTTGCCATATCATGAGATTTCTCATGATATTTTCATTTTTCTTCAGTACACTAAGGGGGAGGTGGTCGTAACGATGAATAAAAGGATTTTAATAATAGAAGATGAAGAAAAAATTGCAAGGGTGCTGCAGCTTGAACTTAATCATGAAGGCTATCGGACGGAATCCGCTCATAACGGGAAAACAGGCTTGGAGAAAGCGGAAAGTGAAGAGTGGGATTTAATCTTATTGGATGTGATGCTGCCCGAGCTGAATGGCATAGAAGTGCTTAGGCGTTATCGGAAGAAGAATGCCTCCACGCCAGTCATCCTTTTAACGGCAAGGGATGCCGTCCCTGACAAGGTGAATGGGCTTGATCATGGAGCGAATGATTACGTGACGAAGCCGTTTGAAATCGAAGAGCTGCTGGCACGGATTCGTGCTTGTTTTCGGGCCAATGTCCAGACGGAACAGCCTGAAGGAAGTGCGGATGAACTTACGGTCCATGATCTGAAATTGAATCTTGGCACAAGGGATATCCTGAGGCAGGGGAAAAGGATCGAGCTGACTTCCCGCGAATTCGACTTGCTTGTGTACCTGTTGCAAAATAAAAATCAAGTGCTGACAAGGGAGCAAATCCTTACCCATGTTTGGGGATATGACTTCGTAGGCGATACGAATGTGGTTGACGTATATATCCGGTATTTACGCAAAAAGGTGGATTACCCCTTTGAATTGCAGCTCATACATACGTATCGCGGTGTGGGCTATAGCTTGAAGGAGCCTTTATGAAGATTTCCGCAAAAATTCAATTGTATTCCAGCCTTTTTTTAAGCATCATGCTGGTTTTGTTGAGTGTCATCGTTTTATGTGCTTTCCTTTGGATATCCGTGGAAAGGGAAGAAGATGTGCTGGAAGATCAAGCTTCGTTGATTGAAGAAAACATCGTCGATAATGATTTGACAGCCGGTGATGCCGGTTTACTGGAGGCTTATACACCTGACGATGCCATGGTGCGCATATTCGGCACGGATGGAAGCTTGATCAAGTCGTTTGCGGATGACGAGGATCTCCAGGGGCTGGCGGTACCGTCCATAAGCGAGAAAGGATATGATTTTACCAAGGTCGACGGGGAATATGTCCTGACCTACCGCTATCCTTATCCGGATGAAGGGAAGAAACGGGGGATAATCGAAATCACCCAGCCGCAGGACACCCTCCTTGATCATTTATCGACCCTCGCACTCGTATTGGGTGGGTCCTCCCTTTTTGTCGTTTTGTTATCGATCCTTGCAGGCAAGTGGCTGGCCAAGCTTATCCTTAAACCGATATCGATCATGAGCGGAACCATGTTGGAGATCGAGAAGAGCGGTGAATTCAAACGGATCCCGCTAGCGGGTCGATCAAAGGATGAGCTGCAGGTAATGGGGGAATCATTCAACAAGATGATCGGAAGGCTGGAGCGAAATTATGACCAACAACAGCAATTCCTCTCGGATGCTTCCCATGAATTGAAAACGCCGATCACGGTCATTGAAAGCTACTCCTCCTTATTGAAACGCTGGGGAATGAAGGATGCGGCGATTCAGGAAGAGGCGGTGGAGGCGATCCATCATGAAGCCCTCCGGATGAAACAGCTGACGGAGCATTTGCTGCAGGCGGCTTCCCAATCGGACCCTACTTTCGATACGGAGGAAGAAATCGAGCTTATTTCGTTTTGTGATCAGATTGCCCAAACGTTTAGACGGACGAACAATCGTGAAATAAAGCTGCAATCCGAGGTTAAGGAAATCCAGGCAATCACCATTCCCGGTAAGCTTGAACAGGTACTGGTCATTCTCCTCGACAATGCAATCAAATATAGTGATGCCGGTATAGAAATCATGATAAAACGGGAGATGGATGATATCTTCATCAGCGTGAAAGACCAAGGTCCAGGGATATCACCAGAACATCTGCCTCATGTATTCGAACGTTTCTATCGAGTCGATTCGTCGAGAGCAAGGAAAACCGGAGGGAATGGTCTCGGGCTTTCCATCGCCCGATCGCTTGTCGAGTCCTTTCATGGTAAATTGGGCATCGAAAGCGAGGTCGGAGAGGGAACAGTGGTGACTATCATCCTTTCTCATCGAATTCTAATCTAGCCCTCATGCTCGTTTCATGAAGGATGGTTATTCTTAAGGTAACAAATTAAAGGAGGAACTCATTCATGAAAAAGCAGTGGAGTACGATAAAGGAAGGTATCATTCAACGGAAAAAGATGATCGTGACGGTGTCCGCAGCCACGGTATTGCTGTTTGGCGGTGCCGCAGGAACGGCGGTATATGCAGTCAATAAAGGGGCCCTATCCGAGGATGAGGCTGTCAAAATGATATCGGATAAACTAGGCGGGGAGGTTACTCAATTCGAGAAGGATTGGGATCAGCCAACGACCTATGAAATGACCGTTAAAACGAAAGAAGGCTATCAGGACGTGGACGTCGATGCTGAAAAAGGAGAGATTCTTTCTCAGGAGCCGGAAGATGCCGACGATGAAGATATGAGCACGGAGCAAGCGGTGGAAAAAGCAAAGGTCAGCATGGATGAAGCTGAAAAGATTGCCTTGAAAAAGGTGGATGGGCAAGTGACGGACGCCGAATTGGATTCGGAAGATGGCGGCCTTGTTTATGAATTGGAAATCAAGCAAGGTAAAAAAGAATATGATGTAGAAGTCGATGCAATGACGGGAAAAGTATTGAAAACCGAGTTGGATGATTAAACCATAAAACGATTCCTGCCGTTCGCAGGCTCAAAGCTTCGGAATGATTTCATTCCGAGGTTTTTTTTTGTTTATTGGCTGTTTTTTAGACGTCGGTTGCTCGGGGTTTTGGAGGATTTGAACATTGACCGTTACATTGCACTGCGGTCGCTCGCTTTCCGCGGGCGGTCCGGGAAGCCTCCTCGGCGCTTGCGCCTGCGGTGTCTGCCCAGGACTCGCACTGCCGCAGGAGTCTCGCGCCCTCCGTTCCATTTCACTGTGCTTGAAAATAAAAGGAG
>NZ_PHNG01000742.1:0-14544 GCF_002803435.1 Bacillus sp. mrc49
AATTCGTATCGACAATTCTTTTCGTATCGACGGTTTTACCATCACGCATAACGGTGATCCGGTCACAAATGGCGAATATTTCTTCCATCCGATGCGAGATATAAACAAGTGATACACCCTTTTGGGTTAACCCCTTCATCACTTCAAATAGCTTTTCGATCTCCCTATCGGTTAACGCTGCGGTCGGTTCATCCATGATGATGACTTCGGCCTCCGTCATCAGCGCCTTGGCAATTTCGATCATTTGCTGTTCACCTACGGAACAAAGGCCGGCTTCCTTATCGAAGGGAAGGGAAATATTAAGTGTTTTAAAAACTTCTTTTGCACGCGCTTTCATTTGTTTCGTCTTTAGGACGCCTAACTTATTTACCAGTTCCTTGCCGATAAATAAGTTCTCCAGCACGGTCATTTCCGGCCAAATATTCAATTCCTGACGGATAAAGGCCATCCCCGCTTCTTCTGCTTCCTTGGAATCCTTGAATGAGGTTTCATTGCCGTTAATCACGATCGTTCCTTGATCCTGCTTATGAAGACCAGTCAAAATGTTCATCAAGGTTGATTTCCCTGCTCCATTTTCCCCCATGAGCGCGTGTACCTCTCCAGCCTCCAACGAAAAATGAACGCCCTCCAATACCTTGTTTTGACCGAAAGCCTTATATATGTCGTGCATTTCGATTTGCATGGCTCTTCACCTCTTTCTTTAAAAGAATACTCCAGACTGCAAAATGCAATTCGAATACGGCGTCGTCTCCCCCGTCCGAATGACGGCTTTCGCTTTACTTGACAGCTTCTTGAAATCTTCGTGTGAAACATATTCGATCGCTTCGCCGAACTGCTGCTCCATATATTGATGCTGGTCTGGATTTTTCTCTATCACCTCAGTGGCGGCGATGACCTTTTCAATGACCATATCTTCGTGAACGGCACGCACTACAGCTTGGAACGATGGGGTTCCAGGCGTCAAGGCTAAGTCTATCTTGATGACTCCCGGCGGCACCGGCAGACCGGCGTCACCTACAACTATATAATCCGTATGACCAAGGTCGGCAAGGACCTTGGCTATCGAACTATTGATGATTCCTTGCCTCTTCATGCTTCAAGGCCCCTTTCGACTTCCGCCCTAACCGGCATGCCGCCTTGGGCCCCCAACTTCGTCACGGAAATGGACGCTGCCCGGTTGGCGAATATCAAACATTCATCATAGCTTTTGCCTTCTGCAACGGCCACCGCAAAGGCGGCATTGAATGTATCTCCTGCACCTGTCGTATCCACCGCTTCCACTACAAAGCTAGGAACGACCCTTTCTTCATGGCCGTCGAAATATCGGACACCATTTTTTCCTTCCGTAATGAATAATTTATTGGGATGCTCCGTCAGGACTTCCGCTCGATCTCTCCCATTGAAAAGTATTTCGAACTCATGTTCATTAGGCGTCAGGAATGCTGCTTGTTGAATGACATCCTCGCTTAGCTTGCGGGCGGGAGCGGGATTCAATAGCAGTCTTTTTTGGAGCTTTTTGCACAGCCCAGCCAGGTATTCGACCGTTTCCTCGGGTATTTCCTGCTGGACCATGACGATGTCCGCTTCCTCTATGGCTTTTTTGGCCTTTTGGACATAATCGGGAGTAATGAAGTCATTTGCCCCTTTAACGACAATAATGCTGTTATCGCCTTCCGAAAGGATGATATGTGCCGTACCTGAGGCAGAACCTGTAACCGGTTCCACATACTCCGTATTTACGCCATTTTTTTTCAGGTTTTCTAAAATGATTTCCCCATAAAAATCATCTCCTACACATCCAATCATCGATACTTCCGCACCAAGGCGGGCTGCTGCCACTGCCTGATTCGCTCCCTTTCCTCCCGGGACCGTGATAAAGGAATCTCCTAAAACCGTTTCCCCTGCTTTTGGACGCTTTGCTGATGTCACCACCAGATCCATCGATGAACTTCCCACTACTGCCATTTTGATCACGGCTTTTCCACCTTTCTTCTCGTTGTTTGTCTTTCCACAAAAGAAACAGGCAGCTTCTTATGTGTTTCTTCTATTTTTTCCTGATTGATTTTCCTAATCAACATTTCCGCAGCTTGTGCCCCCATCTCATAGGCAGGCTGGCGAATGGTCGATAACGGCGGATGCAATAATGCCGTGAAGGCGATATCATCATAGCCGATCAATTGAATATCCTCCGGAATCCGGATTCCCCGTTTCAAGATTTCCTGAAGGGCAGCAGCTGCGACAATATCATTACAAGCGATGATTCCATCCGTTTCTGGATATTGCTCGAATAGCTGACGCACACATACTTGTCCTCCTTGTAGAGTGAGGGATGAGTCCATCACCTGTACATTCACCTTCGCCTGTGTCAATTCCTCCATTGCAGCCGTGTACCGTTCATAAACAGGCTTTATTTCCACGGGTCCCCTGATCAGGACGATATTTGTACTGCCCCTATCGAGCAATACCCGTGCTGCCAACCTGCCACCCGTCTTTTGGTCGGAATAAACGGCTGGCAAGTTCTCTGCCGTCCGATCGAGGAGGACGACTGGAATTTTCAGGTTGTCAAAATTTTCATTGGCTTCTTCGCTTGTCGAAGCAATGATGCCCACTACATTATTCTGTAGAAAGGTGTCGATATATTCTATTTCCTTATCTCTCTTCTCATCGCTATTTCCGAATATCAGCCGATAGCCAAATTGCTGCAAGTAATCCTCGACACCCCTTGCCATTTCCGGGAAGAAAGGATTCGTAATGTCCGGTAAGATCAAGCCCACCAATTTGGATTTACGGTTATAGAGGGACCTTGCCACTTCATTCGGTTTATAATTCAGCTTTTCAACAGCCGCCATGACGACCTTCCTTGTGTCCTCATGTGCGTACCCGCTGCCATTCATGACTCTAGAAACCGTTGCTACGGAAACGCCTGCTTCCTTTGCAACCTCCCGAATAGTTGCCACTATATCCACCTCAAAAATTTTCTGTAACCGTTTACACAAATAGCTTATCACCAATTTATCTGCACGGCAAGCTTTATTCTTAAGATATTTTTCAGGTAATCGGAACCATATCGCAGGACTAACTCGAAGATGCAGATCATCAGGCACGTCATGTTTGAACGATTCTTCTTCTATCAATAAGCAGAACAAAACTATCACCCTCTTCCGAAAAATAACAAAATAAAATGCTGGCTCAATGAAATTGAGCCAGCTTAGCAAAAATTAAATGGATTTGGCAGGTAGCTTTTCGTACAGAGCATTATTGACATATCCGTACTCTGATGCGTGCGGTCGATCTTCACCATCACTGTATCCATATTGAAGCATCCTGTTCCTGTTTAAACAGAGCTTTGTTAATTTCGGGGCGAAGAAATTAAATAGGTCGAACCGGTCCTGCAGCTGCGGGAACTTTTGCTGATGTGCAAGAATCGCTTTCGTTACGCCTTCCCAGAAGACATTCTCATTCAATAATTTCCTTTTCATCAGGAGCGTCGACAAATAACGGAAGTGACAAATGAAGAGTCCCGTGAAAATGAATTGAACGAGTCCTTCAGGCGGCTCGCACCTTAGTACCTTTTTTAGATCATCAGGAAGTTCGCTCAATTCAGGAAGCGGCTGATCACTTATATTGACGTCATCTACAAAATCCTTGATTGCCAGCCTATGCGGCTTGTAATCCTTCAATACTAAAATCGTATTTTGGCCATGTGGCGAAAAAACAACACCATATTGATAAATGAAATGTAATAACGGAGAAAGGATGACTTCGAATAGTTGGTCCGTCCATTCTGCAGCGGTTAACCCTGATTTTTCGATCAGACTTTCCACATACGGCTTGCCTTCTTGGTCCACATGCAGGAGCGACGCTAACGTAATGGGCTTCTCGCCTTCCTCCATATAACTGTAAATGCTTTCTCTCCAAATTCCGCCCAGCATCTCTAAATATTGATAGGGTACATTTTTCAACCTGGAGAAATAGGGATGATCGACATTCAGACTGGCGATTTCACCGGGAAGCACCACTTTGCATTCCTCTTTTAAATAACGATCATTGTCGTAAATATTCTTAATATACTCCGTGATCTTTGGTGCAATGACCGTACGTTCTGCTGGCAATCCGCGATAGACGAGCGTATTTAATATGCTCATTGGCAGCTTGACGTGGTGCTTATTCTTATTGGACAGATTAACGAAGGTCCGAATCGACTGCTGCGGCAGATACTCATCAGGGCCATTACCTAATGCCACGATCAGCCCCTTGGCCAAATCATCGGTGAAATTCTGGATGATGACATTCTTCCATTGCCATTCATGAATCGGCAGGTAATAATAGTCTTTCTCTTCTAAGCCCTTCTCTGCCAATCTATCGGAAAAATCCTTTCGGGTTTCCATATCCAGTTCATTTTCCATCAATTGTTTGTAGTCCAATGTTTGGATTGAATTGAAAGCGGCTCTTGTTTTATGGACGGCAATCCATGATAGCTGGATTTTCTCCTGGTTTTCCGGAGCAAACTTCAAATAATCATCATAACCGAATCCGATTCTCCCCTTATTATAAGCGATCCAAGGGTGCCCGCTCATTTCTCCCTCAAGCCATGCATAGTCCAGCTCGACCAACTCATCAGCGCTTTGTCCTGGCTTGGCTAGCAATTGCAGGTCGGCCAGCAATGTATGATTGAATTCTTTAATCAAATGGCCGGTTGTTTCTGCCGTCATTCCAATTAGCGGCTGAAGATCCAAAATGAATTGAATCGCATCATTCGCTTGTGTAGCTTCTCCAGTTGCGGTTTCATAGACCGAAATCGAATCAGCCTGAACTTCAAAGCTATCGAATAGGCGCGGCCTCGCTAAAAATCGATACGATAGATCTTCATTTATTTTCAGCTCATATAAGTTTCCTGCTGCATCTTCGATCAAGAGGACTGGATGGATCATATCCTCATACATATATTCGGAAATCATTTTGGCGAGCAGGTTTTGGTTTACGATCGACCAATTTTTTTTCGTAGCCGCCTTTTCCACTTCATTTATGAATTGCATACACTGACTCCCCTTCACTCTATTTAATAGGCCGTGACCGGCGTTTTTACACGGAATGATTGAAAAGCTCCTCTTGGTTCGGCTGGATATACGTCCCTGCCCGCTATTCGGTTAATGATAATCGAATTCCTGAAAGCCCCCAGCCCTAAGTCCGGTGCACCTACACCATGCGTATGTATCTCTCCGTTTTGAATGAAAAGGTGATTGGAGGTCGGGACAGTCGTACCAATCCGGTAGTCCTTGGTTATGTCCAGACGGCCAAGCTCATCGCGGACAAGAAGGTCTTCCATGCCTTCAAGAAAGGTCGGGACGGTTGATTTATACCCTGTTCCGAATACGATCGCCTCAGTATCCACATTAAAATCGCTTTCTTCGACCCATTGATGACATTTCAATGTCCATCCACGATCGGAAGGTTTTAATGCTGACACTTCCGTCA
The DNA here is from genome assembly GCF_002803435.1 of Bacillus sp. mrc49. NCBI lineage: Bacteria > Bacillati > Bacillota > Bacilli > Caryophanales > Bacillaceae > Bacillus > Bacillus sp. mrc49. Next base: position 5,476 of record NZ_PHNG01000742.1, read on the forward strand.
TGGCCCTAAGTTCAATGGCAAGTTCGGCATTTCCAATCGATTTCTCATATATTTTGTCGAAGATCGATGCAATCGTCGTCGCACTGATCCCCTTATACAAGAGGTCCTGCTTCGGCAGGATTTCATCCTTCTTCTCCTGGGGCAGACGATAAAAGAAATCGAGATAATCCGGCGTGAAGTATTCCAAACCAAGTTTTGAATATTCCATCGGGAAAAAACCTTTTGACCTTGTATACCAGTTCAGCTGGTAACCATGATTTTCTTGCTCATTCAACAGATCCTCGAACACCTCGGCTGCACTCTGGCCCGAACCGACAACCGTTATCGATTTTTTATTCAATATATTTTCCTTATTCCGCAAATAATCGGCAGAATGCAAGATGCTTTCTCCTATGAATGGACTAAATGCAGCAGGCACCGCCGGGGCACTTCCGATACCCAGTACCACATGACGGCTATGAAACACCTCTACCTGCCGGGTTTGTTCATCCCTTACGTGTATACGGTAAACGGGCTCTTTTTGATCGTTTCTATACTCTATCGATTCCACCGTTTTTCCAAAGCAGCAGGTATCGAGCTGATTGGCAGTCCAGCGACAATAGTCGTTATATTCTTTCCGCGGGATCAGGAACTTTTCAAGAAAGTAGAAATGATAAAGCCTGTCATGCTGCTGTAAATAATTCAAGTAGCTATATTTACTTGTCACATCCGCCATGCTGACCAGATCAGCGAAGAACGGGACCTGCAGCGTCGTCCCCTCAAGCAGCATCCCTTCATGCCAATTAAACTCCTGCTTCCTTTCAAAAAAGAGAGCATCCAGTTCTGGAGTTTTCTCCAATAGGGCGGCTAGCCCAAGATTGAAAGGACCGATCCCGATCCCAATCACATCATAGGTAAATCGTTGCTTCTCCATATTTCCACTTCCTTTCGAAGTTCTCACGCGTGCAAGCCATAAGCAAACCGGTCTTATCTGGAAGTTCAATTTCTTTCATTGGTGTGAACCCGCATTTTTCAAACAGATGAATCATCTTTTCATTTCTAATATCCGGTTCGGCCATCACCTTTTTGGTATGGGAAGTGAGGAGTTGGTATTTCACCATCGACCGTAAAAATGGCAAAGCCAGTCCTTTTCCGAGGTATTCAGGATTGCCAATGAGCAAATGAATTCCCTGATCACCCTCCTCGGCCTCATAATAGTCTTCAATGATATCGCCTTTTACCCAATACGACTCCCAATAGCTCATTGGTGTTTCATCAAGGCAGCCTAAATAGAGTGTTTGATGTGAATCAGCCAATGCCTTTTGTAAATGGAGCGCAAATTTTTCCTTAGTGAAATTCAAATTCCAATAGGGTATCACATGTTCTTCGTGCATCCAACCATGCAACATATCGATATCCCGATCAAATTCAACTTTGACAAATGATAGTAATTGTTTATGGTCTTTCAGCATTTCTTCATAACTATTTTTCATTGACAGCCAAGACCCCTTGCGCAAATGGATTATCGATGATCGTATAAACGGATTGTGTCTCAAGTGAGCCCACAAGCTCGTCCAAGTCATGAAAACGTGTCAGTAAATTCGCTTTACAAGGCAGTTTTCTTTCTTGGAGCAGCCTGGAAACAACTCGATTCAGCCCTTCATCATCGCTCATTACGTTGATCGATTCCAATTGTTCCTGAACGATTTGCAATAGTGCTTTTTCAGATGCCAATCCCTCTGTACCGAAATTATTGATCAATCCCAATAAATGATTGAAGAAAAAATAGTATTGCAGTCTTTCTTCAGCAACTTCATCGGAACATATGGTGAAGCTTTTTTTGCTAAGCTCGGGAAGGATGCTAAACAAGCGGTCCACCTTGGATTGGCAATAATAATATCCTTGGTTATCACGGTAATGGAATGTGGAAGGGTACCCGTTTTGAAGCTGGATGATGGAATTTTGCTGATGGGCCTCCAGGACGATTCCATACTTTTCAAATAACCAAAGCATTGGTTTTACGGTCATTGACAGATAACTAGTGAACCAATCGATGCTCACCTCTTCTGTCGGCCGATTTTCATCTATGGCCAATTTATGGATGATGGCCGAGAGCCTGGAAGGTGCTCCAAAGGCATTATCCTGGCAAAGGCCGGCAATCAGACTGGTTTGTTTATCGTCTTCAAAGAAAGGATTTTCTCTTATATCTACATCGAAGCCTGAGTCATGTTCCTCTGTTTTAATCGTTAAGTACGCAGGGTCCTTTATGACACGGAAGGCCGGATGGTGTTGTTTGAGATCATCGCCCAATTTCGAATCCATCAGTCTAGCTATTTCCACACCGCGATCCAATTCTTTTTGCAGATTCGCTCGTAATGAATTCGTAATCTTGACCGGCACTGAAAACTTATACATATACCGGGATGAAGCACTATAGACCGTCCTGAATGAAGAAGTTGCGGTAAACTTTTTCCCAAGCGGACCTGCATGGATAAGCTGACCCGACTCGATTAATCGCCTGACCTCATCTTTTTCGACAAGATGCTCTGCCTGAAGCGGATGTGCCGGTATAATGATAGATTGGCTATCTTCATGGCAATACTTGTCACGGAATTCTTCAGGAACCTCAATGTCTGCCATTAATTCACTTTTGATGATTTCACTTGCAGACAGGGCTTCGCTGGAGTCCTGGATGACGATCGCGGGATCGGCCAAAAAGTAATGCAGCTGGAACTCTCCTTTTAATTCAGGTGAATAGATCGTTTCATCCCGTTCTGAAATGCCTTGCTTACTTTTTGGAGTAGGATGGAGCAGATGACCGAATAAAAGCGACTGTTCTGCCTCAATATATGTAAAATCACAGCTTTGAAGGGCGTCATAGTCTTCAAACCGGGCTTCGACATAGCGCTGAATATTTTGGCTGCTGAGGATGACGCGCAGCATCAGCTCATCTTCGCTATCCGTCCTTCCCTGTTCAGTCAATAATTCTTTGGATATCGCGGAAACCATTGTCACGTAGTCCAATTCGTGTACCTGTTTGGATGATGTTCGGTAATAGGCCGGGAAGGCGAAAATATGGCGACCCGTTTCCGACCAATACTTAATTGGAACAAGCAAGGCAATATCTTGGGATGTAAGATTGCAAACGATTAAAGAATCGGGAACCGTTCCCTCCAATTCAGGCCAGTTCTTCGATTCTTCCAATCTGCCATTCCCGGTTTCCCTGAAATAACAATTCAGAAAGCTTTGCATCGTCGCCCTTTGGGCTATTTGCTTACTATTCATCTTCATTCCTCCATCATATTGAACATTTCACCTAGTACGCGAATCTCATCTAGTATGTCTTCTATATGCTCAAGCCTTGTCATCGGATTCAGTAGGGTCATTTTTAAATAAACCTGGCCCTCGAAACGGGTTTTTGCTAAAAATGCGCGACCGCTATTCAATAATTCCTGCTGGATCTGCTTATTTAACTGATCTGCCAACTGAGCACTTACGCCCTCTGGATCATAACGGAATACGACTGCATTCAATTCAGGATGGCTGTTCAAAACACGGAATCCGTCCTCTTTATCGATCATTGCCGCTGCGTCTCCTGCAAGATGACATGTATAGTCGATCATTTCAGCAAACGTATCAAGTCCAACAACCTTTAAGGACATCCAAAGTTTCAGCGCATCGAATCTCCTCGTTGTTTGGATCGATTTATTGACTAAGTGGACCATTCCTTCCGCTTCATCTTCCTCGGGATTCAAGTAATCGGCATGATGCTGGATATATTGAAAGTGGTCACGATCTGAAACAAGGAAAGCACCACAGCTTATTGGTTGATAGAATAGTTTATGAAAATCGACTGTAATGGAATCCGCCGATTCCATTCCCTTTACCGATTCTCTGAAATTGCGACTCAACATCATTGCACCGCCATATGCGGCATCTACATGCAGCCAAATTCCGTTCGCCCTCGCAATTTCAGCCAAATCAGCCATTGGATCAATCGAACCGAAATCCGTTGTCCCACAAGTAGCAACGATGGCAAATGGAAGTAAATCCTGCTCCTTCAAGAGCTTCAGCTGTTGGTTCATTTCATCGATGGATAGACGGTGATTTGCATCCGTTTTAATCGTGATAACCGCCTGTTCACCAAGCCCCAGTTGTGCCGCCGATTTGCGAACCGTAAAATGGGCGGCCTCCGAGCATAAAATCCTTAGTTTTTTCGAATCGGCCGGCAGTCCATGTTGTTGGACATCGACATCCCAGGCACGCTTACAATACGCATCCCTGGCCAGCAGCAGGCCCATATAATTAGATTGTGTACCGCCGCTGGTAAACACACCGTCCGCTTTTTCCGGTAATCCTGCCTGATTGCACAACCATTTGATTAGTCGTTCTTCAACAAAGGTTGCAGTCGAGCTTTGATCCCATGAATCCATCGATTGATTCAACGTACTGATGATCATCTCGGCAGCCACGGCTGGTATTAACGTCGGGCAATGCAAATGCCCGATACAGGTTGGGCTGTGTACATTCATGCTGTCATTGATCACAAATTCAGCTAGCTCGGCCGCAACCGACTCAAGGGTCTCTCCTTTTATGGATGCAATGGACAGTTCATTTAACCTTGCTTCCAATTCATGCGGTTTTTTGCCGGAATAGGGGGAATCGTTCCCCTTTAAGAAGTCGGCTAACGTGTTTTCAATGATTTTTAGAGACCGTGTATAGTTTTGGATCCCTTCCTCGTTATTCAGGAAAAATGGAGCATAGGCAAAGTCAGCTTTCTTTAAGGTTTCAATCATTGCTTCAGCCCCTTGCTACTGCTGCACGAACAGCTTGTTCAAAAATTTCAGTAGCTTCGCGAAGCTGGGCTTCCGTTACGATTAATGGCGGCAGGAATCTCACTACGCTTCCATGTCTGCCTCCGACTTCCAGAATCAAACCTCTTTCGAAGCACTCCTGTTGTATCGCGCTTGCAAGCTCCGAATGGGCTGGGTAACTCCCATTTTGATTTTGCTCTTTTTGATGATCGACCATCTCAACGCCAACCATTAGGCCGCGACCTCTAACATCGCCGATCTGCGGTATATCCTTTTGCAAATCTTTGAGGATATCCTGTAACAGTTCACCCATTTTTGCTGCATGTTCAATAAGGTTGGTCTGTTTCATGTACTTTAAACTTGCAGTGCCAGCTGCCATTGCCAATTGGTTCCCGCGGAATGTGCCGATATGTGCACCTGGAGTCCAAACATCCAAATCTTTATGATAAATCACGACAGATAATGGCAGGCTGCCACCGATTGCTTTCGATAGGACAAGAACATCCGGAATGATTCCTGCATGTTCAAAGGCGAACATTTTGCCTGTGCGACCTATGCCTGATTGAACTTCGTCAATGATCAGCGGGATGCCCTTCTCTTTTGTTATTCTTCTGATTTCCTTAAGCCAAGGGATCGGCGCAGGTATGGACCCGCCTTCTCCTTGCACGGCCTCTAAAATCATTCCCGCAGGAGCCAATAATCCGGATTCGGGATCATTCAGCAGGTTTTCGATATATTGGCTGCTGATTTTATGACTATCCTCGCCGCCAATGCCAAAAGGACAGCGATATTGATAAGGATATGGCAGGAATTGTACATCTGGCATCAATCCTTGAACCTTTTCCTTCGGTTTTGTATTTCCGCTAATTGACATCGTTGCGTGCGTTGCCCCGTGATATGCACCTTGGAATGATAAAATGCCGCTGTTGCCTGTAGCGGTTTTAACTAATTTAAGTGCAGCTTCTATGGCATCCCCGCCAGTGGGGCCGCAAAATTGGATTTTTGCATTTTTTCGGAACTCTTCTGGCAGCCATTCAAAAATTTCGTCAACGAACTGCTCTTTTATCGGTGTAGTAAAGTCCAAAGTGTGCAAAGGACTTTTATTTTTAAGTACTTTTTCCATTTCTTCAAGGACAGCCGGGTGATTGTGTCCAAGCGCTAATGTTCCGGCTCCGGCAAGAAAATCTATATATGTTTTCCCATCCATGTCTGTAAGGTAAATACCTTCCGCTTTTTCGATGGCCATGGGTAATCTTCTAGGATATGAACGAGCGTTTGACTCCCTTGTATTTTGCTGTTCCAGCAATTGATCATTTTTAGTGGGTGTGATAGTTGCCATAATGAGCCTCCTAGTATATTAATTGATAATAATTATCATTTTCAATGACACAATCATCATTTTACTGACAATGATTATTATTCTCAATAAGCTAAATCTACCATTTTCCTTCTATAATATTCCAATAAAATTAAGAACAGGGGAATAATGGGACGATTTCTCCATGCTTTATTAAACATGAACAGGCTCTTAAGGTTTTATTAAGGTTGAGTTTATAAGCTGAACGCTGACAATCATCATGTAAAAGGAGGAACGGCAATGAATGGTTTACAAGGAAGACGGGAGCTCAAACATGCAATCACCAAAGCGGATTGCCATTTATTAAGGAAAGTCCTGCAATGCTTCATGAAGCTTGATCCCCATGGACACGATGGGAAGTATTTAATTCGAAGTGTCTATTTCGATAACTTCGACAATAAAATCCTCCGGCAAAAAACGGAAGGGTTTTATCATAGGGATAAATTCAGGGCCAGGCTTTATGATTACAATACCGATTTCATCAACCTGGAAAAAAAGAGTAAGCGGAATAACCTTACCTATAAACAAAAGTGCAGGCTTTCTGCCGCTGAATACGAACGGATCCGTTCAGGAGATATAAATTGGATGTCCGAGGATTCAAGGAATATCCTCAAGGACTTATACGTGCAAATGACACTCTTTCAAATCAAGCCGACAACCGTCGTTGACTATGAAAGGGAGGTATTCATTTATGAGTACGGAAATGTCCGGGTCACCTTTGACAGTCATGTAAAAACGAGTTATCGCGATACGGACTTCCTGAATCCCGAATTAATCGTAGTCGATGCCCTCGATCCGGATGTCGTCATCCTGGAAATAAAGTATGACGAATTTCTTCCGGATATCATCAAACAATCGTTATCCATCATCGATACTAGAAAAACGGCTTTTTCAAAATATCAACTAAGCAGAAGATACGGCTGATGGCAGCAAACAAAAACATTCTTTTTGGAGGAATCACAAATGGATACGACGACAACGAGCACCACGTTTAATGATATTTTCAAATCAAGCTTTTTGGACAAGACCGAGAGCTTTTCGATCATTGACTCCCTGATTGGATTGCTGTTGGCATTTGCCATCGGATTGTTCATTTACGTCATTTATAAGAAGACCTTTTCCGGTGTGATGTACTCGCACAATTTCAATATATCCCTCATCATCATGACAATGGCCACAGCCTTGATCATCATGGGCATATCAACGAACATCGTAATCTCCTTGGGGATGGTCGGTGCGCTCTCCATCGTACGATTCAGAACGCCCATCAAAGATCCCATGGACCTGGTCTTCCTATTCTGGGCAGCGGCCTCCGGGATCTTATGCGGGGCGGGATTAATTCCGCTCGTTATTATCGGTGCCATTTTAATAGGGATCGTCATGCTCGTATTTGCCAATCGAATCACTGTTGAAAATCCCTTTTTATTAATCGTTAAATATTCAGATGCATCCATTGAAAAAACGTTGGAAGAAATGATATCCAGCAAGGTGAAAAAGCATTCCATCAAATCGAAATCGATCATGGCCGATAATAACCTCGAAGTGACATATGAGATTCGATTAAAAGAAAATAATGCGGAATTCATCAATCAAGTAAAGGACATGACCAGCGTCCATTCTGCCATCATGTTGAGTTATGATGGCAACTTCACAGCTTAAGATAGATGGCGGTCACAAGGAACCATGCCCACCCCTCTATATTGGACGGCAGGAGGAAGGAGCCAAGGCATGTTAAAAACAAGATATGTTGCAGCGGCGATTGGATCATTGATCATGATTTTTATAGCAGTGATGTACATCGTTCCCCTTCTTCAAGTGGAAAAAGCAACGAAAGGGAGTACCTATGCAACATCGGTATTTAACCAAAGTAAGGTGACGAAAGTTGATATCACACTGGCTGATGATGATTTGGATTCCATCCTGGATAACCCATCTGAAAAGGAAATCGTTAACGCCGATGTGACGATAAATGGGGAGACGGTTAAAAATGTAGGATTCCGCACCAAAGGAAATCTTTCCTTGAATTCCGTTGTTCAAATGGGCGACTCCGAACGTTACAGCTGGAAGATAGACTTTGATTATTATCAGGAAGATCAAGATTTACACGGACTGAAAAAGTTGGCACTGAACAATAATTACAGTGATCCTACTTTTATGAGAGAATATCTTTCCTATGAATTAATGGAAAAGATGGGCATAGCGACACCAGGGCACTCCTATATGTACGTGACCATCAACGGAAAGGAATGGGGCCTTTACTTAGGTGTGGAAGCTATAGAGGAAACCTTTCTAAATACCAACTTCGCTGATGCTACAGGCGATCTCTATTATCCTGATGGTACGGGAAGCGATTTAAAATGGATCAGCGAAGATATTGATGACTACACAGGATTGAATTTGAAAACAAACGATCATTCGGACCAATCCGCCATGATCCACATGCTCGATGCCATCAATAATGGAGGCAATATCGAGGAAGTATTGGATGTCGATGAAATGCTGCGCTACTTCGCAGCCAACACTGCCCTTGTCAACCTTGATCATTATCAAGGAGATAAAAAGCACAATTATTACCTATATGAAGAGAACGGAGTCTTTTCGATATTGCCGTGGGACTATAATATGTCATTTGGCGGTTATTCCGGAGGCGGCGGGAGGCGGGCAGAAGGCACCGATCAAAAAAATGAAGATGAAGCGACTGCTAAGGACGGTAATGCTGAGCAGGATGACATGAAGCTTCCCGAAGAAGCACCGAATATGAACGGTGGTGGGATGATGGATATGAGCTCCAATTTCATGAATGAAAGTAACATCAACTTCAGCATCACCGAGCCCGTTTCAGGCACGGCCCTTGAAGATCGCCCTTTATTGAATGCCCTGCTTTCTAACGACGAATACCGTGAAAAATATTATGGTTAT
>NZ_PHNG01000743.1:0-1282 GCF_002803435.1 Bacillus sp. mrc49
CCATCTACAGTGAAATACTTAAAATGTAAAACGTCTTTTTGTGGCAGCTCCAAGGTTTCCCCATTGTCAGATACATACTTATAAATAATGTTATGGCCGTTTGTTTCCCCGGTCATGCGACTGACCGCTAGAAAGTCCAATCGTAACGGCTGGCCCTTCTTATCCCGAATTATGCGGGCGTAGCTGTTGCCGTTTAATAGCATGTTTGCAGCTAAAGCAAATTTAAAATGAAAAGCTGTAGAAATATCATTCGGTTTAACATTAAGTAAATAATTCAAGTCATTATTTTCTATAGTTAACCCATTTTCTTTTAGCTCTATTGGATTTGTGGCTAAGTCTGACGCTAATATTTTTACAGCTGTAAAGACGTCACTATTCTTTATTGCAGCAATGCCAGTGTAAGAAACGCCCTCGTTACTCGTATAACTGACCAAGGCGTCTAAAAATGGATCGTTTGAAGTTGCTTTAATGCCTAACTTTTGAAAAAAAGCCATTATCGACTCGCTCCTTTATCTAACAAAATAGCAATTAACACAAAAAAAGAACCGGCTGTAGCCAGTCCTAATATTGGGCCAAATAAAAAGGCTGCCCCATCTAACAAGGCTAGCCCCAAAATGAAAATAATAGAATGGATGTTAGCCAATAGGCCGCCCCCTACTTCTTTTAATTTCGATTTGCATCGTTTCGCAACTTTTATAAATTTCGTTTTTATAACTTCTTTAAGTTTCGATAGCTTCATATTATTTTTATCTCCTTAAAAACTAAATTCCTCACTTGTATAAAAATCGTTATAATCGACGCCACTTTCTAGCGCGGTCATGGCCTGAGTAAAGGCGTTCAGAGCTGCAGCTAGTGGATCTATTTTATTACGGTTCATTTTCTTATCAATCATAACCGTATCATTTTGAACTAAAGTGATAGCGTTATTAATAGCAATGTTTAAAAGAGGGTTGTTTGTATGCGCTATGTTCTTTTCAAATACATCGACTTGAAATTGTTTTGTAGCTGGGCTTAAAGTCTTCCAGCCCTGGCGTACTGCAACCAATGGGTATAGATCCTCTAATTCTGTAATAAAAGGCGCCGCGCTCCATTCATCATAAAAGATCCCTTTCACATTAAAGTTAAATCGTTCTACAAGGGAATGAATAAAATTAATAACGTCTTTATAATCAATAATTCCGCTTTCCTTCGTCGTGATCGTGCAAAAACCTTCAGTTTCTAGAGCTGAATAGTCTATTTTATCCCGCTTCATTTTGTTTTCCAGGCCCTCTTTAGTTCCTAC
>NZ_PHNG01000744.1:0-5230 GCF_002803435.1 Bacillus sp. mrc49
TGAGGGCCATTTTCCGTGAATGGTTTGGCTGCCTTGCCAGGTCATTCCTTCGCTTGCCAAGGACGATGAGACCAAGAGCCGATTGAAGCAGCGGCATGTTCGTTTCCGTGCTTCCCGTAATCGGAAGATCCAGACCCAATTCGTCCAAGCCTTGCATGATACCTTTGCTCAAGCCCTCCCAAGCTTCATCGCCGCAAAAATTATGGAGGACGACCGATATGGGATTTCCGCCAACGCTTAAGCATTCCATGACGGCCACCCTGAAGGAATAATAGCCGACGATTTCATATGGAACCTGAACAAAATCGTTTTCCTTCAGTCCTATTCCGCCACTATTGTCACTTGATATTATCAATGATTCCGATTCGGAAAATGGCAAAACCAAGGAATCTCTCATGATATCGATCCATCTTTAAGTATCGATTTTCTCAAGATAGGCTCCAAGCGGGGCAGCAAAAGGGCCGCCAAGGCAATATTTATCGCCGATGCAGCTGTTAATCCCGGCACTGTCAGCATATAGAATCCGGGACTGACCAGAAACACAAACGGCAGGCCCAGAATGAATGAATTGCCGATAAAAAAGAGGAAATAGGCGGACAGTTTTTTTCCTTGTATGAATAAAACGCCAAACATCCATACGAGCACGGCCATTTCAGCCATGATCAAAAAGTGAAATGGCCCCAATGGCAGCCCGCCGATGAACGCTGAAATGATATGTCCAAGTCCCGCTACGAGCGCTCCCGATACCGGGCCGAGGATGACAGCCGCCAAAAGGGCCGGAAAACTGTCCAAGGCGATACTGCCGATCGGGGAAGGGATTTTGAGCATCGCCCCTACAGCGGATAAGGCAATGAATAAAGCGATCACACTGATTCTTCTTACGTCCATGTTACTCCTTTTCCTTTCTTTTCCCTCCACGGAATACATTTGCACTGCGGATGTATTCCACATCTTTCACACCAAGCCGGAAGTTGATGACACGTGCTACCGCAAAGAAGTAATCGGATAAACGGTTTATATATTGAAGCGATAAAGGGGAGACGGCTGCCCCCGACTTGATCAAGGAAACGACCAATCGTTCCGCCCTTCTTGTAACCGTACGGGCAATATGGATGGTTGCTGCCGCTTTCGATCCGCCTGGCAAAATGAATTTTTCCAATTCCGGCGCTTCGGCGATGAACGCGTCAATCCGTTCTTCCAAATACGTAATCGCCTCTTCCGTCAGCTTTTGCTGAGCCTTCTCGGAGACCGTCGCCAGATCGCCGCCGCAGTCGAATAACTCATGCTGGATCTTTTCGAGATCTGCCAGCACATCGGCAAATATCGCTGCGTCCAATTCAGCCACCGCAAGGCCGATATAGCTATTCACCTCATCGACCGTTCCATATGACTCGACCCGGATGTCGTCCTTGTCAAGGCGCCCCCCGATAACGCTCGTTTGTCCTTTATCTCCTGTACGTGTATAGATTTTCATTCCTATTGCCTCCTCTATTTTATTCGCTGGTTAATTCCATACCAGATGATATCAACCCGGCTCGATAAGGATGCCACATCCTGATAGACCCAGCCGCAGGCATCACGCCAGCGACGATCGGTTGCTTCCATCGGCACGATTCCTTTGGATAGGTCAGAGCCGATTACGATGCAGCTGCGTTCATCGCTTCTCTTCTCCCATATTCGCCAGCCGGCGATGATTTCCTGCCATTTCTCGCGAATTGCATCAGCCGCCATCTTTCTGGCATCCGCCTGAATCCAGCCATCCAAGCCTTGCAATACGACGGTCTTGCCTTGGAAATCGAATCGTTGGGGCTGTTCTTTCTGATAACCGGAAAGCCACAGAACCTCAATTTCCAGTTCATACATCCGCTTTACCCATTCAGATTTGCCATTATAGGCACCGCCTGTAACAAAGTGCATCGCTCACCCCTCCTTAAACTGTTCCGGTCCTTCCAAATCAGCTCATAGCCCCTGCCGTGGGATATGCCCCAATCAAAAAAAGCCTTCTCCGCCGGGGCAAAGCGGACCAATAAATCCCGGATCACCCCGCCATGGGTCATTAAGACATAAGGGCCTTCCTCATCGGCAACCCATTCATTCCAGCCATTTTGGACCCGTTTCGAAAATTCCGGGTAGCTTTCCCCGCCAGGCACCATGGCCTCCATGGGGTGTTCCAGCCAATCCAGATAGTTGCCATCACGCTTCAATTCATCGTATGTCCGCCCTTCCCAATGACCGAAGTTCATCTCGCGGAAGGAGCGGTTTTTGACAAGTGCAGCATCCGGAAACAGCAGCCTTGCCGTTTCTTCACAACGAGGCAGATCACTCGTATGAATTTTTTCGTACAAGGGATAAGAGTCCCTTAAAGCTAGAATTTGCTTCTCTCCTTCGACACTTAGAGGTGAATCGCTCCAGCCTAGATAGGCCCTTCGCTCATTCGCTACTGTCAGCCCATGGCGAAGTAGTGTAATAGCCACAGTATCAGCCATAACCAAAGCTCAACCCCTTCCACCGATGCCCCCAATACATCCCCGGTTATCCCGCCGAACCAGCTGTTGATTTTACGTTTGATATAAAGCAGGAACACCACCGCTGCCAAACACATGATAACGAGTAGAGCGACAAGCTTAACATCGATGACCAAGGCCGCGGCCAGGCTCGCAAGGAGATACAGACCGTATATGGGCAAACTGCTCTTCTTTACCGCCTGTTGAAAAAATGCGCCGAGCCCTTCTTCTTTAGCAAGCGGCATCCTGATCAGTAAATAACCAATCACGCATTTGCTTAAGAGCGGCAGAGCGATGATCAAGAAGTATGTCCATTCATTGGCCCGTTCGACGATTTCATAGATGAAGAGAAATCTCGCGGCCAAAAGCACGATGACGGAGATGACACCGAATGCACCTGTTCTCGAATCCTTCATGATCTCCAATCTGCGCTCTTTATCCTGATAGGAAAAAAAAGCATCGCTAGCATCGATCCAACCATCAAGGTGCAGGCCGCCCGATAACGCAATCGTCAAAAACCATAGGAAAAAGGCAATCGCAAGGGACGAAAACGGCGTCCACTCCACTAGCACATATAAGGCTCCGCCCATGATCACACCTAGTAAAAGGCCTACCAAGGGAAAGGTTTGAATGGCCCGGTGAATATATTTCCTTTCCATCGGAAGCTGCTTTTTGATTGGAAAAACCGTAAAGAACTGCAGGTTGATTAAAAATCCGATCCATCCGTTCATGCCTGTTTTCCCCCCTTCATCTGCAACGGAATCCCCGATTCAACAAGATACGCATCATCCGCCTGTCCTACGATCGTTCGATGGAGCGTGCCAAGCATCCTTCCGTATATATGCAGCAATTCATTTTGGAAAATCGGTTCCTGGACCACTTCATTGCTGACGATGATCAAGCAGCCCGATTGTTGTCTTAGCTCATCGATGGCGCTGATGATTTTTGCCTGAATGCTATGTAAAAATTCCGCTTCAAGCGGAACTCCAGGACCGAAAAGTTCATTATCGAGCAAGGTTGTCAGGCAATCGAGCAGGATGATGGAATCGGAATCTATTTTCGCTGCGATTCTAGTAATATCCGTTGCATATTCGGAGGTCTGCCAAGCGATCGGGCTTCTTTGCCTGTCTTTTTGGTGCCTTAGGATGCGTTCCCCCATTTCAGCATCACTGCCACGCCCGCAGGCGAGGTAATGCAAGTTCCCCTCCATCAGGCGTGCATATTCCAGCGCTTTTCTTTCTGCAAAACTGCTTTTCCCGCTGCGGACACCGCCAGTTACAAAGCAGAGCCTTGCCTTTTCCACTGCCTTACCCCCTCCATCAGCGCCTCGTTATCACGTTCACCCTTCACTGCAAACCGGAGCCACAAACCGTCCAACCCGGGAAAATTATCGGTATGACGCGGGACGATTCCTCTTTTCAGCAAAAAGGGAAACAAAGAGAGCGTTTCATCTTTCAGTAAGTAAAAATTGACCGTGCTGTCGGAGACTGTTACTCCAAGCTCCCGATAAAACCGGGATAGTTTCTGTTTTTGTGATTGAATATATTCTTTTGTCTCACTTATATATGCCTCTTCTTCTAGACAGATTCTGCCCACTTCCAATGCGACTTGGTTGACGCTCCAATGCGGTTTATAGCTTTTCACCGTCTTGATGATGCTCCATTCGGCAAGTAAATAGCCTAGTCTCAAGCCCGGAATCGCAAAGATTTTCGTCATCGACCTTAGAACAAGCAAATGTGGAAATCGTTTGATTAATGGCGCAAACGTAAAGGCGTCCTCGGTAAAATCATAAAACGCCTCATCGATGACAACCAGGCAATCCGCTTTTTGGCATTCGCTGATCAATTCCATCACAGCCCCACGGTCAAATGACACGCCCGTCGGGTTATTGGGAGTGCAGAGGAAAACCGCATCATATTCACGTAATCTCGGAATCAAGCGAGCCACATCCAGCTGCCAACCAGGAGCATCAAGCTGGTGGAAGTCGACCTCACAACCAGCTGCCAAACAAGCTTGCTCATATTCCGCAAAAGCCGGCTGGATGATCAACACCTTCCGATCGGCCAGAATGTTGGCCACCAGCATGATGATCTCTGCACCACCGTTCCCTACCAAAACCGATGCCATGGGAAGCGCTTCTTTCTCTGCAATCGCTTTTGTCAGTTCAACGGCATGGGGGTCCGGGTAATGCATGACCCCTTCAAAAAAACCGGACCAGCGTTCCTTGATTCGCAAAGGCGGTCCCAATGGGTTGATGTTTGCGCTGAAGTCGATGATCGAGCCAGGCATTTCAATTTCCAGCGCTTCGTAAAGATAATGTGGATTAGAACCATGAGATGGTAATTTCAAATGCAATTCCCCCCAGCCAAAGCATCAGTAAAAATAGAAAAGACGATCGATGCATGATGGCAATCGTTTTTGGTATATGTTTTGCCTCCAGCGGAACAAGCGGCACGCCCATGCGCGCACGGTCAGAAACTACTCCTTTGTACATATTGAGCCCGCCAAGCTGCACACCCAAAATCGCCGCAACGGCTGCTTCACACCAGCCGCTATTCGGACTTGGATGTTTCTTCGCATCACTGAATAAGATCCTCCATCTGCCCTGAAGATCATGATGGCTAGATTTCGAGCATAACAGCATCAAAAGTCCAGTGAGGCGGCTGGGAAGGTAGTTCGCGATATCATCGAGCTTTGCCGAAGCCCAGCCAAATTGGCCATATTTA
>NZ_PHNG01000745.1:0-8875 GCF_002803435.1 Bacillus sp. mrc49
GTAGTAAGCGTGACGAGGATAACAGGTGGAAGCACGTGGAATGTAATTCCGGGTGAGGTCACACTTGAAGGAACGATCCGGACTTTTGAGTCGGCAATACGGGAGGAAGTAAAGCGGAAATTTCATTCGATCGTAAATAATATCGCGGCCGCTTTTTCACAGGAGGCTGTGATTGACTGGTTTCCAGGGCCGCCTGCGCTTCATAACCATCCAGCTATTACAGAGATGGCACGCAGTTCCGCTTTGGGGCAATCATTAGATGTAATCGATCCAGAACCTTCAATGGGTGGGGAGGATTTCGCTTATTATCTTCAACATATTCCCGGTACTTTTGCCTTTTTTGGTACGAACGGAAACGAAGACTGGCATCACCCAGCCTTTACGGTTGATGAAAAAGCGATAATGAAAGCCGCCTATTTTTTATCTGAAAGTGCCAAGGATTTATTGTGTAAACATGGAGAGTGGTGAAGGCAGGATTTGCCGAGCACATTTGGGGAAAGACTTTGTACGTTGAATTGAAGATTCGTGAGGGCAAAGAAATGAGAGACAAGGAGGACCCCTGTCTCTGGCATTCTTTCTTTTTATTGCCATACATAACTTTTACTAGAATGAGAAGGGACATTTCAGCAGCTGCATCATTTTTAAAACGATTAGCCTTTTCCTGCTTGGAATCCGGGATATTTGGTCATTCCGCCATCAGCGTATAAGGTCATGCCCGTTACGTAGCTTGATTCAGCTGAGGCTAGCCAAGCAGCACAAGCGGCAATCTGTTCCGGTTTTCCGATATATCCCATTGGAATTAAGTCGATGACCTCTTGTTTAGCTTTTGGATCATTGAACTTCTCGGCATTGATGGGTGTATCGATGGCGCCAGGGGATATGTTATTGATGCGAATCCCTTTAGGGGCGTACTCAAGTGCAAGGGTTTCCGTCATCATCTTCACTCCGCCTTTACTTGCTGCATAGTGGACAAAATGAGGCCAAGGGATCCGATCATGTACGGAGGACATGTTAATGATATTCCCTTTAATGTCATGATCCAGCATATAGCTGATCGCTTCCCTGCTTGCCAGGAACATCCCGGTTAGATTTACATCAATGACCTTCTGCCAATCTTCAAGTGTCAATTTTTCACTTGGCACTTCATTTTCAATACCGGCATTGTTGATCATGATGTCGATTGTCCCGAACGTATCGACCGCGAATGAAAGCAGTTCCTTAACATCCGCTTCCTTCGAAACGTCGCCTTGGATCGCTGCCGCTTTGCCGCCCGCTGCTTCGATCGTTTGGATGATATCCTTATGATCATCATTTTCAGTGTGATAGTTCAAGACTACATGCGCTTTTTCCTTACCGAACCTCTCGGCCATGGCTTTTCCTAGCCCTTTTGCCGCCCCGGTGATGACGACGACTTTTTTCTCTAAATCTTTATACATGATAAATCACTCCTTGAATCATTCTTTTGTAAAGCCGATCATGACCCCGCCAGCAATGACGAGTACACAGCCGATGATGACGAAGGTCATTTGCTTTTTCGATTTTTTCTCCCCTAAGAGAAAGATGCCGCCTAAAGTGGAAATGACGATTCCCATTTGGGAAAAGGAGAAGGCAATGGCGACACCAACCTTTGGATTAGCGAGCAGAAGGCCGATGTTACCGACTGCCCACATCAGTCCTGTCAGGATATTTCTTCCGGCATATTTATTGAACGGTTTATGCTTGAGGGAAAGCAGCAGGGCAGCTAGGAACATGCCGATTGCTTGCGGCAAGATCGCAGACCATCCGTCCACTTCATTCCACCTGACCACGATGACATATGTAACATAACCAGCCGTTGAAATGGCAAGATAAAATAGCCCCTTTTTCATGCTTCCTTGTTTTTTTTCAGCACCGTCACCATAACTTGTCAGCAAGACACCGGTAATCAAGCAGATGATGGCAATGATGCCGATGATGATTGTAAGTTTGTCATTCCATTCCCTGAAAATGATCACGGCGAAAAATGTATTTCCTAAAATTTGTAGCCCCGTCGAAATGGGAACGGTTTTAGAAACCCCAATTTCTTTGACACTATTAAACTGAAATAACTGACCGAACGCCCACCCTATTCCGGATATGATGCCGACGATCCACACCAGACTGCTCCATTCCGGGGGATTGATGAAGGACATCACGATGGCGAACAGTAATGAACCGACTGTAATGCCGAGTGTTTGATTATAAGAACTGCCTCCAAGTTTTTCGGAAACAAGCACCAAACTGCCCCATGTCAAAGCGGGGAGAAGTGCCAAGAGAATACCTTCCACGAATGTCAACTCCTAAATTGGAAAATCCTTTTTAAAATGAATAGTAAATACTTAGATAGCAAGCTATTGATTTATATTACGTTCCCTTTACACGGGAAAGAAAACATGGTATTCATTTACCAATTTGAAATCATCCCTCTTTCACTTGGATAGGTTATCAAGGTGTAAACAATGAAATTGTGCGTGATTTATGGTACTTTTAACTTAAAAAAGATAGGAGCAATAAGATGACGACATTGAATGAATGGTTTGAGAAGGGTATCCCAGCCGAAGAATTTGTTTCTTCCATGAAGGTCCATAAAGAAAGCTTGCAGTCGATCCTTGAGAACTTTTCCATTTCTGCGGAAGATCAGGATCTTTTTGATGAATGGAAAGCGAAAGATCTTCGGGCCATTGTCCTTACTGAAGACTGGTGCGGAGACGCGATGATGAATATACCGATCCTGTTGAATATTGCTGAAGCTGCAAATATCGAAACGCGCATGGTTCTACGAGATGATAATCTTGAACTGATGGATCAATACTTAACGAATGGCACAGCGCGTTCCATTCCCATCTTTATATTCATCGATAAGCATGGCGAGGAAAGAGCTGTATGGGGACCTCGTGCACCTAAAGTGCAGGACTATGTCATGGAGCTGCGTTCCGTATTGCCAGCCAAGGATGATGAACGATTTGAAGCCGAGCAAAAAGAAGTCTTTAAAAAGATCACGAAGGCGTTTTCCGAGGATAGGAACCTTTGGTCTGAAGTTTACGGCAGCATCAAGGAGACATTGGGAAAAATTGGTTGAATTCTCGCAGTAACGGGAATTTCAGGCTGTAGGCAAACTCGATAGTCATTGAGGATGTCTACGGCTTTTTTGCGAAATTCAACCATTAAATTCGCCTCCACTAGCCTTAAAACTTCAATAAAATTCCATTTTTACGCAAGGCATCATCCCTGCTTTAAACGTAATGAAAAATCAAAAAGGCTTCGGAATGAAAACATTCCGAAGCCTTTTTGTCTGGCTTGCGCCGGTGCTTCCAATGACGTTCTTACTGTCATCCCATCATGGTATCGTACCTGACAGCATAGCCTTACCTTACCCTTTTACTACTTCCTGTCCGCGAACATTCCATGTAATCGCAAATACGACTACTGCAAGAACACAAGAAATTGTGATTAATGTAAAGCCTGCGTTCCAACCTGCAAAGTCCACTACATATCCCATCATGGCATTCGCTGCCACAGACCCACCTAAATATCCAAACAAGCCAGTCAATCCTGCGGCAGTACCGGCAGCTTTTTTAGGAACTAGATCAAGTGCTTGTAGACCTATTAACATTACCGGTCCATAAATTAAGAAGCCAATCGCAATCAAGGAAATGATATCGACCATTGGGTTTCCTGCGGGATTAAACCAGTAAACCAGGACAGCGATTAATACTCCCAGCATAAAGACAACCCCCGCCGGTCCACGACGACCTTTAAAAACTTTATCCGATATATATCCGCATAATAAAGTTCCGGGGATGCCAGCCCATTCGTACAAGAAATAAGCCATACTCGATTTATCCATATTAAAGCCTTTTTCTTCGCTCAAATAGGTCGGTGCCCAATCAAGTACACCATAACGGACGAAATATACAAAGATATTTGCAATTGCGATTGCCCAGACCCATTTGTTATTCAATACATATTTGAATAGAATCTCTTTTGTTGTCAATTCCGTTTCAAACAACTTTTTCGTTTTATTAGGATAATCATTGCGATATTCTTCAATTGGTGGTAAACCAACTGATTGGGGTGTATCACGTATTAAGAGAAATGAAATGAATGCAATTACAATAGCAACTAATGCAGGGAGTATAAAAATTCCTTCATAGCCAGCATAAGAAGAGCCCATTGATGTAGCAAAGATGGAGACACCTGCAATGGCCAATGGTGCCATTAAGCCGCCGCCCACGTTATGGGCAACATTCCATATCGCTGTTTTTCCCCCTCTTTCACTTACACTATACCAGTGAACGAGTACTCGGCCAGATGGGGGCCATCCCATTCCTTGAAACCATCCATTAATGAATAACATGATGAACATGATTGCAACCGATGAAGTAAAGAAAGGGACGAATCCCATAAGGAGACTTACGATTCCTGCTAGAATCAAGCCTGCTGGCAAGAAATACCTTGCATTGCTTCGATCTGAGACGGTTCCCATTACAAACTTACTTATCCCGTATGAAATGGAAATGGCAGACAACGCTAGTCCCAGCTGTCCGGTTGTAAATCCTTCTTCCTTTAAATAGGGCATGGCCATGGAAAAGTTTTTCCGAATTAAATAATACGCTGCATAACCAATGAAGATCCCGATGAAAACTTGTAACCTGAGTTTTTTATATTCAGAGTCAATTTTTTCCTCAGGTAATCTTTGAACTGGCGGGGCAGGCTTAAACATTTTGAACATTTCAATCCTCCTTAATGAATTTAAGTTATGAACGTGGTTAAGAAACGGCGATAAAACAAAAAAACCCATACCAAAATAGCGTACCTTCATATAGACAGGTCCTATTAAAGCATGGGTCTCCAAATCTCCACCATCATTAACTTGTACAGAAAATAATACCTGCATATAAAAGTGTTGTCAACGTTTACATACGTCCGGGGTGGGGGATGTCAAGCAGTTGAGTCATTTAACAAAGGTAACGCTATAAAATCCATGATTGAAATCAATCAGGTATTCTTGCGACTCCAAAGGATTTTTTAGGCTTTCTTTATTGCGAAAATATTAAATTCATATTTTTTTGTCCGCACAATATGGACAACGATAAAATTATCTATTATTATGATGGGTATAACCACTAATACAAAAGGATTCATGTTGAATCCATCTGTATTTTTGGGAAGGACACATGTATTTTCTTAAAAATAGTAAAATTCTATATTCTTAAAGGTTTGTTTTTAGAATAGGAGTAAATCATAAAAAAATCCGCATTTGTTCCAACCAATAATGAGGGGGTATATGTAATGACTAGTGAATCATTAAATCAATTTTTAACAGATAATTTGAACGATTTAAAAGATAAAGGTCTGTACAACGTTATTGATCCGGTAGAAGGTCCAAACGGTCCGGTAATCACCATTGCTGGCAGAGAGCTGATCAATTTATCATCCAATAACTATTTAGGTTTAGCCACGGATCAACGATTGATTGATGCTTGCATCGAAGCGACGAAGAAATATGGTGTCGGAGCCGGAGCGGTTCGAACGATCAATGGAACGTTGGATATCCATGTCAAATTGGAAGAAAAGCTGGCGGAATTTAAACATACAGAAGCGGCCATTGCTTATCAATCTGGATTTAATTGTAATATGGCAGCGATTTCAGGAGTGATGGATAAGAATGATGCCATCCTTTCAGATGAACTGAATCACGCTTCAATCATTGATGGATGCCGTTTGTCCAAAGCAAAAATCATTCCCTTCATCCATTCGGATATGGAGGATTTACGATCAAAGGCACGTCAAGCAAAAGAGTCGGGATTGTATAACAAGGTCATGGTCATTACCGATGGAGTGTTCTCCATGGACGGGGATATTGCCAAGCTTCCTGAAATCGTGGAGATTGCCGAAGAATTTGACTTAATTACGTATGTTGATGATGCGCATGGTTCTGGTGTATTGGGAAATGGTGCAGGGACGGTAAAACATTTTGGCTTATCGGATAAAGTCGATTTCCAAATTGGCACATTATCCAAAGCGATTGGTGTTGTTGGAGGTTATGTAGCGGGGAAGAAGGATTTAATTGATTGGTTGAAGGTTAGAAGCCGGCCATTTTTATTTTCAACGGCTGTCACACCTGGGGCAGTTGCTTCGAGCATAGAAGCCATCGATATTTTGATGAACAGCTCGGAACTTCAAAATAAGCTGTGGGAAAATAGCGCTTACTTGAAAAAAGGTCTAAAGGAATTAGGGTTTGATATCGGCGAGAGCGAAACACCGATCACGCCTTGCATTATTGGCGATGAAGCAAAAACACAGCAATTCAGCAAGCGGCTGAATGAAGAAGGGGTGTATGCCAAGTCCATCGTATTCCCTACCGTACCAAGGGGAACTGGAAGGGTAAGGAATATGCCGACTGCTGCCCATACAAAAGAGATGCTCGATCGTGCCATAGCGATTTATGAAAAAGTGGGGAAAGAGATGTCAATCATCTAACGGGTTAAATTGCTTGCTGGGAATACATTGGGGAGGGATTTTTAATGAAAAAGGTCTTAGTCACAGGAGCTTTAGGTCAAATTGGTTCAGAACTGACGCTGAAAATGAGAGAGATTTACGGAGCCGACAATGTCGTGGCAACGGATATCCGTAAGACGGAGAGCTCCGTTGTCCAATCGGGTCCATTTGAAATTTTGGATGTTACCGATGAAAAAGAGATGTTCAACATTGCCAAGAAGCATGAAGTGGACACCATCATTCACTTAGCTGCTTTATTGTCTGCAACAGCTGAGAAGAAGCCGCTGTTAGCCTGGAATTTGAACATGGGTGGATTGGTGAATGCGTTGGAAGCGGCACGGGAGCTCAATTGCCGATTATTTACTCCAAGCTCGATCGGAGCGTTCGGTCCAACCACACCTAAAGATTGCACACCGCAAGACACGATACAACGTCCAAATACGATGTATGGAGTGAACAAAGTATCGGGAGAGTTGCTATGTGATTATTACCATCATAAATTTGGCGTTGATACGAGAGGTCTTCGTTTCCCGGGGCTGATTTCGTATGTCACGCCTCCTGGCGGCGGGACCACCGACTATGCGGTTGAAATTTACTATGAAGCGATTAAAAACAGGAAATACACTTCCTACATCGCTAAAGGAACGTATATGGATATGATGTATATGCCTGACGCCTTGGCTGCCATCATGGCATTAATGGAGGCGGATGCATCCAAGCTGAAGCATCGGAATTCTTTCAATGTATCGGCCATGAGCTTTGACCCGGAACAAATTGCTGCCGAGATTAAAAAGCATATTCCTGACTTTGTCATGAACTATGAGGTCGATCCCGCCAGACAATCCATTGCCGACAGCTGGCCGAATAGAATCGACTCGACTTGTGCGAAGGAAGAGTGGGGATTCAAAGCGGAATACGATCTGGAGAAAATGACGAAGGATATGTTGGTTAAGCTTGGATTGAAATCATTTTTAGTGACCGCATAACGGACCGTATCTGAATAAAAGAGTTGCAAGACTCTTTTATTCAGGTTATTTTATTAAGGTCGTGATTTTTTTAGCGGTTGAATGATACACTTTCGGAATCATGGAAAAGTAAGCGCTTTCTGGATAATTCACGTTGTAAGCTGATAAATGTGAAAATTCGTATGAATCTTTCAAACTATCAGGAATGCTTGAATTTAAAGTGTGAAATGATTTTGAAGCGTGTGAAGACGCCTGCTCATCACTTCGGTACGATATGTTTTCATTGGGAGTATGCAGCAAAATTGACTGATTAGCAGTGTAGGGGGAAATGGAATGGCAAACAAAGATTTGAATAGGGACTTGAAAGGCCGTCATATTCAGATGATCGCTTTGGGCGGGACAATTGGTGTTGGTTTATTCATGGGTTCGGCCAGCGCAATCAAATGGACAGGCCCGTCTGTCATGTTAGCTTATGCAATCTCAGGTTTATTCATCTTCTTGATCATGCGTGCGATGGGGGAAATGCTATATTTAGAGCCAAGTACAGGCTCATTTGCGACATTTGGTTATAAATATATCCATCCATTGGCAGGATATATGACTGCATGGAGTAACTGGTTCCAATGGGTTGTTGTCGGGATGGCCGAGATCATCGCAGTCGGGACGTACATGCAATATTGGTTCCCTCACCTTCCTCCATGGATACCAGGCTTGATTGCAATGGTGATCCTAGGGGCGGCGAACTTGATTTCCGTTAAATCTTTCGGTGAAATCGAATTCTGGTTTTCATTGGTTAAAATCGTAACGATCGTCTTGATGATCGTTGCAGGATTTGGACTTATCTTCTTCGGCTTAGGTAACGGCGGAGACGCAATCGGACTATCAAATCTTTGGGAACACGGTGGGTGGTTTACAGGCGGTTGGAAAGGCTTCTTCTTTGCACTATCACTTGTTGTGGCTGCCTATCAAGGCGTGGAACTGATCGGGATTACAGCTGGCGAAGCGAAGGATCCGCAAAAAACGATCACCAAAGCGATTCAAAGTACGATATGGCGTATATTGATCTTTTACATCGGTGCCATCTTCGTTATTGTAACCGTTTACCCTTGGGACCAACTAACTGCAATTGGAAGCCCATTCGTGGCCACCTTTGCTAAAGTCGGTATCACGGCAGCAGCTGGCATCATCAATTTTGTCGTCATCACAGCGGCCATGTCCGGCTGCAACAGCGGCATATACAGTGCAGGACGGATGCTTTATACATTAGGAATGAATGGACAAGCACCTAAATCCTTTGCAAAAGTTTCTCAAAGCGGCGTTCCTCTATTCGGTACGTTCGGTGTAATCATCGGATTGGCCATTGGCGTCGTGTTAAGTTATATTGCTCCTAA
>NZ_PHNG01000746.1:0-10332 GCF_002803435.1 Bacillus sp. mrc49
ATGCATATATATAATTCCGTAACTATGCAATTTTTATACCATTGGTGTATAACCAATGGATAATATGGGAAAAATATATAAATAATAGTTCGTTTTATGAGAAATAGTGGTTTTTAAAATAAAAACCATTTTCTTTTTGTCTATGGAAAGGATTTCTTTTCCGGGGCAAATGGATCCTTATAACGCTTGATTTAAGGGGTGAATCAGTTGACAGGTCAACTTGTTCAGTATGGACGACACCGCCAACGTAGAAGTTATGCAAGAATCAGTGAGGTTTTGGATCTTCCGAATCTTATTGAAATTCAAACAGCTTCTTATCAATGGTTTCTAGATGTAGGTTTAAAGGAAATGTTCCAGGATATTTCTCCTATTGAAGATTTTACAGGTAATTTATCGTTAGAATTCATCGATTACAGCTTAGCTGAGCCGAAGTATTCTGTGGAAGAAACAAAAGAACGCGATGTTACGTATTCTGCACCACTTCGTGTGAAAGTGCGCCTTGTTAACAAAGAAACAGGGGAAGTTAAAGACCAAGATGTATTTATGGGCGACTTCCCGTTGATGACGGAAACAGGTACATTTGTCATCAATGGTGCCGAACGGGTCATTGTATCCCAATTAGTGCGCTCACCTAGCGTATATTACAACGGTAAAATGGATAAAAACGGTAAGTTAGGATTCTCTGCGACCGTTATTCCGAACCGTGGCGCCTGGCTTGAATATGAAACAGACGCCAAGGATGTTGTGTATGTTCGAATCGATCGCACGAGGAAATTACCTATTACAGTATTGATGCGTGCCCTTGGATTTGGAACTGATCAGGAAATCATTGACTTGATCGGAGACAACGAATACCTTCGCAACACTCTTGAGAAAGACAATACCGAGAGTGTCGAAAAAGCTTTGCTGGAAATCTATGAGCGTCTACGCCCAGGTGAACCACCTACTGTCGAAAACGCGAAAAGTCTTTTAGTTTCACGCTTTTTTGATCCAAAACGTTATGATTTAGCTAACGTAGGTCGTTATAAAATAAACAAAAAACTGCATATCAAGAACCGTCTGTTCGGACAACGCATTGCAGAGACTTTGATCGATCCTGAAACCGGGGAAATCATCGTCGAAAAAGGTACAATGCTAGACCGCCGTACACTTGATAGGATCCTGCCTCATATTGAAGCTGGAATCGGATTCAAAACATTCCATCCTTCTGGCGGCGTGGTGGAAGAAGAGACCCTTCTTCAGCCTATCAAAGTTTTTGCGCCAAATGATGCTGAAGGTGAAAAAGTAATTAATATCATCGGTAATGCGTATGTGACGGATAAGGTCAAAAACATTACGCCGGCAGATATTATTTCTTCTATCAGTTATTTCTTTAACTTACTGCATGGTGTGGGAATCACGGATGATATTGACCACTTGGGTAACCGTCGTCTGCGGTCTGTTGGTGAATTGCTGCAAAACCAATTCAGAATTGGTTTATCGCGTATGGAGCGTGTCGTTCGTGAACGGATGTCCATTCAAGATACGAATACGATCACACCGCAGCAACTAATCAACATTCGTCCTGTTATTGCATCCATCAAAGAGTTTTTCGGAAGCTCACAGCTTTCTCAGTTCATGGATCAAACGAACCCGTTGGCCGAATTGACACATAAACGTCGTCTTTCTGCATTGGGACCTGGTGGTTTGACACGTGAGCGTGCTGGTTTTGAAGTGCGTGACGTTCATTATTCCCACTATGGCCGTATGTGTCCGATTGAAACGCCTGAGGGACCGAATATCGGGTTGATTAACTCGCTTTCCAGTTTTGCAAAGGTAAACCCGTATGGTTTCATCGAAACACCATATCGTCGTGTGGATCCGGAAACTGGAAAAATTACGAGTCAAATCGACTACTTAACAGCCGATGAAGAAGATAACTATGTAGTTGCCCAAGCGAATGTTCGTCTTTCAGATGACGGATCCTTCCTTGATAATGATGTTGTTGCACGTTTCCGCGGTGAAAATACCGTTGTTCCGCGTGACCGCGTAGATTACATGGATGTATCTCCTAAACAAGTCGTTTCTGCTGCGACAGCATGTATTCCTTTCTTGGAAAACGATGACTCCAACCGTGCCCTTATGGGAGCGAACATGCAACGTCAAGCAGTTCCATTGCTACAACCGGAAGCACCTCGAGTTGGAACGGGTATGGAATATGTTTCGGCTAAAGATTCCGGTGCAGCTGTCATTTGTAAACACCCTGGTATCGTAGAGCACGTTGAATCACGTGAAGTATGGGTCCGCCGGGTTAGTGAAGTTGACGGACAGCAAGTAAAAGGCAACTTGGATAAGTATCGTCTATTAAAATTCATTCGTTCCAACCAAGGAACGTGCTATAATCAACGCCCGATCGTAAGTGTAGGCGACAACGTCGTAAAAGGGGAAATCCTTGCCGATGGCCCTTCAATGGAAAAAGGCGAATTAGCCCTTGGACGTAACGTATTGGTAGCCTTCATGACATGGGATGGGTACAACTATGAAGATGCCATCATCATGAGTGAACGTCTGGTCAAGGATGATGTGTACACTTCTATCCATATTGAAGAATATGAATCTGAATCTCGCGACACAAAATTAGGGCCTGAAGAAATCACTCGTGATATCCCTAACGTCGGGGAAGATGCGCTTC
Source organism: Bacillus sp. mrc49 (assembly GCF_002803435.1). NCBI lineage: Bacteria > Bacillati > Bacillota > Bacilli > Caryophanales > Bacillaceae > Bacillus > Bacillus sp. mrc49. The sequence goes on from NZ_PHNG01000746.1 coordinate 2,672, forward strand.
GTAACCTTGACGAACGCGGAATCATCCGTGTCGGTGCCGAAGTGAAAGACGGAGATCTTCTAGTTGGTAAAGTCACGCCTAAAGGTGTAACGGAATTGACTGCCGAGGAACGTCTATTACATGCAATCTTCGGTGAAAAAGCACGTGAAGTCAGGGATACATCGCTTCGCGTACCTCATGGCGGCGGCGGTATCGTCCTTGATGTTAAAGTGTTTAACAGAGAAGATGGCGATGAATTGCCTCCAGGTGTAAACCAATTGGCTCGTGTATATATCGTACAAAAACGTAAAATCCATGAAGGCGATAAAATGGCTGGACGACATGGTAACAAAGGGGTAATTTCCAGGATCCTTCCTGAGGAAGATATGCCATATTTACCAGACGGCACACCAGTCGACATCATGTTGAATCCACTTGGTGTACCTTCACGTATGAACATCGGTCAGGTGCTGGAGCTCCACTTAGGTATGGCTGCACGCGCTCTTGGCATTCATGTAGCATCACCTGTTTTCGATGGTGCCACCGAGGAAGATGTTTGGGGTACGATTGAAGAAGCCGGGATGTCCCGTGATGCAAAGACCGTCCTATATGATGGCCGTTCAGGTGAAGCATTCGATAACCGTGTATCAGTCGGTGTCATGTATATGATCAAACTGGCGCATATGGTCGATGATAAGCTTCATGCACGTTCAACTGGACCTTACTCACTGGTTACGCAGCAGCCGCTTGGTGGTAAGGCGCAATTCGGTGGACAGCGTTTCGGTGAGATGGAAGTATGGGCACTTGAAGCATACGGTGCTGCTTATACATTACAAGAAATCCTAACCGTCAAATCGGATGATGTCGTGGGCCGTGTTAAAACATACGAAGCGATTGTCAAAGGTGAAAATGTCCCTGAGCCTGGCGTTCCTGAATCATTCAAAGTATTGATCAAGGAGCTTCAAAGTTTAGGATTGGATGTTAAAATTCTTAATGCCGAAGACCGCGAGATTGAAATGCGTGATTTGGAAGATGAAGAAGAAGCCAACCAAGCAGACAAATTAAGCCTTGATGCCGATACAAAAGATATGGTTGCCTCCGAAGTAGGGGCACCTGTCAAAGAATAATTAAATATAAACATATCTAGTTATATATGATCCGCTCTGACTGGCAGCAAGTAGTTTCTTTGAAGACCTTGCTGCCATGTTAGAGCCTTATTGATTCAATCAACCATCATCCGGTGTAGATTGCCTGATAAATTCCGGTGATCAAGGGTTAAACCTGGAGATTAAAAGGGAGGTAGGCCCCTTGTTAGACGTTAATAATTTTGAGTATATGAAAATCGGTCTTGCTTCACCAGACAAGATTCGTTCTTGGTCCCATGGAGAAGTGAAGAAGCCAGAAACAATCAACTATCGTACGTTAAAGCCTGAAAAAGACGGTTTATTCTGTGAGAGAATCTTTGGACCTCAAAAGGACTGGGAATGTCATTGCGGAAAATATAAACGTGTTCGTTATAAAGGCGTAGTCTGTGACCGTTGTGGCGTCGAAGTCACTCGTGCCAAAGTGCGTCGCGAACGTATGGGTCATATTGAACTGGCAGCGCCAGTTTCACATATATGGTATTTCAAAGGAATCCCTAGCCGTATGGGACTTGTACTTGATATGTCCCCGCGTGCTTTGGAAGAAGTCATTTACTTTGCATCTTACGTAGTAACTGAAACGGGCGATACAACTTTAGAAAAGAAACAGCTTCTTTCCGAAAAGGAATATCGTACATACCGTGAAAAATACGGTAAGAAGTTCCAAGCTGCAATGGGTGCGGAAGCTATTAAAAAACTTTTACAAGATATAGATACGGAAAAGGAAGTAGAGTCGTTGAAAGAGGAGCTTAAAACAGCCCAAGGACAACGCAGGACCCGTGCTATCAAACGCTTGGAAGTGCTGGAAGCATTCCGTAACTCCGGTAATGAACCTTCATGGATGATCCTTGACGTGCTGCCGGTCATTCCACCGGAACTTCGCCCAATGGTACAACTTGACGGCGGACGCTTCGCTACGTCTGATTTAAATGATTTATACCGTCGTGTCATCAACCGTAATAACCGGTTAAAACGACTGCTTGACCTTGGTGCGCCAAGCATTATCGTTCAAAACGAAAAGCGTATGCTTCAAGAAGCTGTCGATGCTCTTATCGATAATGGCCGTCGTGGCCGTCCGGTAACAGGACCTGGTAACCGCCCATTAAAATCCTTATCTCATATGTTAAAAGGTAAACAAGGCCGCTTCCGTCAAAACCTTCTTGGTAAACGTGTTGACTACTCTGGACGTTCGGTTATCGTAGTAGGACCAAACTTAAAGATGTACCAATGCGGTCTTCCGAAGGAAATGGCGATCGAATTATTCAAACCATTCGTCATGAAGGAATTGGTTCAAAGAGGTTTGGCGCATAACATTAAATCCGCCAAGCGTAAAATTGAACGTTTATCTCCTGAAATTTGGGATGTGCTTGAAGAAGTGATCAGGGAGCATCCAGTACTATTGAACCGTGCACCGACACTTCATAGGCTTGGTATCCAAGCATTTGAGCCAACCTTGGTCGAAGGGCGCGCAATTCGTTTGCACCCGCTCGTATGTACAGCCTACAATGCTGACTTTGACGGTGACCAAATGGCGGTTCACGTTCCGCTTTCATCTGAAGCCCAAGCTGAGGCACGCATGCTCATGCTGGCTGCACAGAACATCTTGAACCCTAAAGATGGTAAACCAGTCGTTACACCTTCCCAAGATATGGTTTTAGGTAACTATTACCTAACGTTGGAAAGAGAAGGCGCAATCGGCGAGGGTATGATCTTTAAAGATACAAGTGAAGCGTTGCTTGCGTACCAAAACGGATATGTTCACCTGCATTCCCGTTGTGCCGTCCATGCATCGTCACTAAATAATGAAACTTTCACTGAAGAGCAAAACGGCCAGTTGCTAATTACGACTGTCGGTAAATTGATTTTCAATGAAATCTTACCAAAATCATTCCCGTATATTAACGAACCGACTCGATATAACCTGGAAACGAAAACTCCAGAAAAATATTTCGTGGAAAAAGGCGCTAATATCCCTGAATTGATCGAGGCCCAGCCTGCTATTGATCCATTCAAGAAAAAAATTCTTGGAAATATCATCGCAGAAGTCTTTAAACGCTTTAAAATTACCGAAACATCCAAAATGCTTGACAGGATGAAGGATCTTGGATTCAAATATTCGACAAAAGCCGGTATTACTGTTGGTGTGGCTGATATCGTCGTATTGAAAGAAAAACAAGAAATCATCACCGAAGCTCAAACTAAAGTGGATAACGTCTTAAAACAATTCAGACGTGGTTTGATCACTGAGGATGAGCGTTATGATCGCGTCATCTCGATCTGGAGTGCTGCAAAGGATACGATTCAGTCTAAACTTATGGACTCATTGGATCGCCGCAACCCGATCTTCATGATGAGTGACTCCGGTGCCCGTGGTAACGCCTCTAACTTCACGCAGCTTGCGGGTATGCGCGGATTGATGGCCAACCCGGCTGGACGGATCATCGAATTACCGATCAAATCAAGTTTCCGTGAAGGTTTAACAGTGTTGGAGTATTTCATCTCTACACATGGTGCGCGTAAAGGTCTTGCCGATACAGCACTTAAAACGGCCGACTCCGGTTACCTTACTCGTCGACTTGTTGACGTTGCCCAAGATGTCATCATCCGTGATGACGACTGTGGAACGGACCGCGGCTTGAAGATTTCAGCCTTGAGAGAAGGTACTGAAATAATCGAGCATCTTGAAGAGCGCCTAGTGGGCCGTTATGCAAGAAAAGCGATCAGACATCCAGAAACAAGTGAAGTGATCGTACCTGAAAATGGTCTTATCACTGAAGATCTTGCTCATTATATTGAATCTCTAGGTATAGAAACAGCGTGGATCCGTTCTGCCTTTACATGTAACACCAGCCATGGTGTATGTAAAAAATGTTATGGACGCAACTTGGCTACCGGCCAAGAGGTTGAAGTGGGCGAAGCTGTCGGTATCATCGCAGCGCAATCAATCGGGGAACCTGGTACACAGTTAACGATGCGTACATTCCATACCGGAGGGGTTGCCGGAGACGATATCACACAAGGTCTTCCGCGTATCCAAGAGATTTTCGAAGCAAGGAACCCTAAAGGTCAAGCTGTCATTTCCGAAATTGAAGGTACGGTCGTTTCAATTAACGAAATCAGGGATAAACAACAGGAAATCGTTGTTCAAGGAGCAGTGGAGTCTCGCACATATACTGCACCGTACACAGCGCGCCTAAGAGTTACTGTCGACACTCCTGTCCGTCGAGGTGAAGAGTTGACAGAGGGATCGATCGACCCGAAAGAATTGCTGAAAGTTACCGATGTACTTACCGTTCAGGAATACCTGCTGCATGAAGTGCAGAAAGTATACCGGATGCAGGGGGTTGAAATCGGTGATAAGCATATCGAGGTAATGGTTAGACAAATGATGCGTAAAGTCCGTGTGCTTGATGCGGGTGAAACGGAAGTGCTTCCAGGAACATTATTGGATGTTAACCAGTTCACCACAGCAAATACCGATGCATTATTGACTAATAAATTGCCGGCAACAGGACGCCCTGTATTATTGGGTATCACTAAAGCATCACTCGAAACGGATTCGTTCTTGTCCGCCGCATCGTTCCAAGAAACTACAAGAGTCTTGACAGATGCAGCAATCAAAGGAAAACGTGATGAGTTGCTTGGTCTTAAAGAAAATGTTATCATCGGTAAACTTGTCCCAGCAGGTACAGGAATGCTTCGCTACAGAAAAGCAAACCCCGTCGTTGTTGGTGATGAAAACACCGAGACAGTATCTGTTGACTAAGTAATAACGGACCAGCTCAATGACGATACCTGAAAATGGTGCTCCCATCCAGCGGAGCCGATGATCAGGAAATCATTGAGCTGGTCTCCCTTAATTACCCATCGAGCCTGAAAGCCTGATGATGATTCAGACTTAATATTTCGCTAAAGCAATTTGCAAATCTTTATAGAAATATGTATGGAAAACCTTTTGCTTTTAATTAATTTTTTGAAAGAAGTTGACAGTATCCGACTTATAATGATACTATAGCAAAGGTGCTCCTATGTTACCCTGTAACTTTGGAGGATATGGACCATGTCTTATGAAAAAGTAATACAGGCAAAGTCAGTGATTATAGGAACGAAACAAGCAGTTAGAGCTCTTAAAAACAATTTAATTCAAGAGGTTATCATCGCTGATGATGCAGATATATACTTGACTGGGCGCGTCATTGAGACCGCTAAGAAATTGGATGTTCCTATCACATATGTTGATTCGATGAGAATGCTTGGCAAAGCATGTGGTATTGATGTCGGAGCAGCAACTGTTGCCATTAAAAAGTAAAAATGTTTTTGCAATATTATTTGCAAAGACTTTGTTTTTACCCATTTATGAACCACCTGGATGTGTGGTACTAGAAATGAAAACGTGAAGGGAGGAAAAATGTAATGCCTACTATTAATCAATTAGTGCGTAAAGGACGCGAGTCTAAAGAGGTTAATTCAAAATCTCCAGCACTTAACAAAGGCTACAACAGCTTTAAAAAAGCACAAACTAACGTATCATCTCCGCAAAAACGTGGTGTTTGTACTCGTGTGGGTACTATGACACCGAAGAAACCGAACTCCGCGTTACGTAAATATGCGCGTGTACGTTTAACAAACGGTATCGAGGTAACAGCTTATATCCCAGGTATCGGTCACAACCTACAAGAACACAGCGTGGTTCTTATCCGTGGCGGTCGTGTAAAGGATTTACCAGGGGTACGTTACCATATCGTACGTGGTGCTCTTGATACTGCTGGAGTTAACAATCGTATGCAAGGCCGTTCTAAATACGGAACTAAGCGTCCGAAAGCAGCTAAAAAATAATCTCAAACAAAAATTGAACTTTCTTGAAAGGAGGAAATATAATGCCTCGTAAAGGACCTGTAACGAAAAGAGACGTATTACCAGATCCAATTTATAATTCAAAACTTGTGACTCGCTTAATCAACAAATTAATGGTTGATGGACAAAGAGGTAAATCACAAAAAATTCTTTACTCTGCATTTGATTTAATCAAAGAACGTACTGGCAATGAGCCAATCGAAGTTTTCGATCAAGCACTTAAAAACATCATGCCTGTATTAGAAGTAAAAGCACGCCGTGTGGGTGGAGCTAACTACCAAGTACCAGTTGAGGTGCGCCCAGACCGCAAATCGACTTTAGGTCTTCGTTGGTTGGTAAACTACTCTCGCCTTCGTGGAGAAAAAACGATGGAAGAGCGTTTAGCTTACGAAATCATGGATGCTGCCAACAACACTGGAGCAGCTGTTAAGAAACGTGAAGATACACACAAAATGGCTGAAGCTAATAAAGCATTCGCTCATTATCGCTGGTAAGATCAATCACTATAAAATCCTTATAGAAGGAAGGAGAAAGACAAATGGCAAGAGAGTTCTCCTTAGCAAACACTCGTAATATCGGTATCATGGCTCACATCGATGCTGGTAAAACGACAACAACAGAACGTGTTCTTTATTACACTGGTAAAATCCATAAAATTGGTGAAACACACGAAGGTGCATCACAAATGGACTGGATGGAACAGGAACAAGAACGCGGAATCACGATCACATCCGCTGCAACAACTGCACAGTGGAAAGGTCACCGTGTAAACATCATCGATACGCCTGGACACGTAGACTTCACAGTTGAAGTTGAACGTTCATTGCGTGTACTTGATGGAGCTGTAGCCGTACTTGATGCCCAATCAGGTGTTGAGCCTCAAACTGAAACAGTTTGGCGCCAAGCTACAACTTATGGTGTACCACGTGTCGTATTCGTAAATAAAATGGACAAAATCGGTGCGGATTTCCTTTATTCAGTAGGTACAATCCACGATCGTCTTCAAGCAAATGCTCACCCGGTTCAGTTACCTATCGGTGCTGAAGATCAATTCTCTGCAATCATCGACCTTATCGAAATGAAAACTCATTTCTATGGTAATGACCTAGGAACTGATATCACTGTTGGTGAAATTCCTGAAGAACATCGTGAATTGGCTGAAGAGTACCGTGAAAAGCTAATTGAAGCAGTAGCAGAAGTTAACGAAGACTTAATGGAAAAATACCTTGGCGGCGAAGAAATCAGCATTGCTGAATTGAAAGCAGCCATCCGTACGGCTACCGTTAATGTTGAGTTCTTCCCAGTTATCTGTGGATCGGCTTTCAAAAATAAAGGTGTTCAATTAATGCTTGACAACGTTATCGACTTCCTTCCATCTCCATTGGATGTACCTGCTATCAAAGGTACTCTACCGGATTCAGAAGATGAAGTGGAACGTCATTCAGATGATTCTGAACCGTTCTCTGCACTAGCGTTTAAAGTTATGACTGACCCTTACGTTGGTAAACTTACATTCTTCCGCGTGTACTCAGGTACATTGGAATCAGGATCATATGTAATCAACTCAACAAAAGGTAAACGTGAACGTATTGGACGTATCCTTCAAATGCACGCAAACAGCCGTGAAGAAATTTCTACTGTATATGCAGGGGATATCGCTGCTGCTGTTGGTTTGAAAGATACGAC
>NZ_PHNG01000747.1:0-6391 GCF_002803435.1 Bacillus sp. mrc49
ACCAAGATGCTGTTCCTCTGGATTTCGAGCCCCCAATTTTTGATGGGGCCGAGGGAAGATACGAATCCGTAATTGACGATGACTGCATCTACATCCAGCGTTTCTGTATCTTCACCCTTTGGGTCCTTGATGGCGACAGTATGGATCCGTCCTTCCGTTCCAATCAAATCAGCCGGTATGTAAGGGGTGAGTACTTCAACCTTGGAATTTTTAAGGTTTTCCACACTATGTTCGTGGGCACGGAATTTATCTCTTCTATGAATGATGCTCACCTTTTCGGCGATTGGCTCCAGCATGAGGGCCCAATCCACTGCGGAATCCCCGCCTCCGAAAACGGCGACCTTTTTGCCTGCGAAATGATTGAGATCGTCGATGAAATAATGAAGGTTGCTGCTTTCATATTCTTTTGCCTCATCAATTTCGATGCGGCGGGGTTGGAATGCACCATTGCCAGCTGTGATGATGATGGTTTTGGAATAATGGATTTCTTTATCGGTCGTTAACTTGAAGACCCCGTCGGCTTGTTTTTCGACGTCTTGCACGGCTTGCTCGAGTACAACGGTCTGTTCGAACTTTGCCATTTGTTCTTTCAGGTTATTCACTAGCTCCTGTGCGCGCACTTTAGGGAAACCAGCGATATCATAAATGTACTTTTCAGGATAAAGGGCAGATAATTGCCCGCCTAATTGTGGGAGGCTTTCGATGATTTTTACCGATGCCTGCCTCATGCCGCCGTAAAATGCGGTGAATAATCCAACCGGACCTCCGCCAATGATGGTGATATCATAAACCTTTTCGTTAACTTCCAACGTTATCCCTCCGATATACTAGGTTTGCTGAAATATATTCTCTTATTTTACCATAGATGAACTTTGAAAAAACGAGAAAAAAGTTAGAAAGTTTCGACTATTATTTCGGCGTATGGCAACAGCAGCCTCGCTCTCGTTTTTAGCGTCTGGAAATACTCGTGGCTAAGCCTATTAAAATGGGTTCTGTTGAAGGGGGGATATGGTCTTGAAGAATCCGTTTTTCACTTGAAAAAATTATTGAAAAAGACTAATATTTACTTATGATTCATTTATTACAAGTTTGAAGGGTTACGTGAAATGCGTCACATATGTATAAGCGTGCTTTTTATAATGTAGATTAATAATATAAAAAATAGATGTTAGTTATGGAAAGCAGCACAAGAAAATATCGTAAAGGTGGACGAATTCTTTTGAAAAAGCCAACTATCGTTGTTTTAGGTGCAGGTTATGGTGGGTTGATGACCGTTACGCGCTTGCAGAAGGCACTGGGGCAAAATGAAGCAGAAATCGTATTAGTCAACAAAAATGATTACCACTATGAAACTACATGGCTGCATGAAGCATCTGCCGGGACCCTTCATCATGATCGTGTCCGCTACCCGATTAAAAGTGTCATTAACGGCAGCAAAGTTAAATTCATCCAGGATTCCGTTTTGGAAGTGAAGACGGACGATAAAAAAGTCGTTCTTGAAAATGGCGAAATCGCTTATGATTACCTTGTGATCGGGCTTGGGCCTGAATCGGAAACTTTCGGAATCCAAGGGTTGAAGGAATATGCTTTCTCCATCTCCAATGTGAACACTGCACGCGAAATCCGTGATCATATTTCGTTGCAATTCGCTACCTATAGCTCTGAGGCAGAGAAGAATGAGGATCGCTTGACCATCATTGTCGGGGGAGCCGGATTTACCGGTATCGAATTCCTTGGGGAACTGGCGAACCGGGTCCCAGATCTTTGCAAGGAATACGACATTGATTTCCAGAAGGTCCGCATGTACTGTGTGGAGGCCGCGCCAGCCGTCCTTCCTGGTTTCGATCCGGAATTGGTGGACTATGCCGTTTCGTATCTTGAGAAAAAAGGTGTTGAATTCAAGATCGGGACTCCCATCAAGGGGGCGACGCCTGAAGGCATCATCGTTTCAAAAGGCGAAGATGAAGTGGAAGAAATCAAAGCGGGCACCGTGGTCTGGGCTGCTGGCGTACGCGGGAACTCCGTGATCGAGGCTTCCGGATTCGAGGCTATGCGCGGCCGTATTAAAGTGAACCTTGACATGCGGGCACCAGGGCATGACGATATCTTCATCGTGGGTGATTGCGCCCTGATCATCAATGAAGAAATCAACCGTCCCTATCCTCCTACCGCCCAAATCGCCATGCAGCAGGGAGAGGTCATTGCGAAAAACCTGACTAAGCTGGTCCGTAATGAAAGTGCCCTTGAAACGTTTGCCTTCGAAAACAAAGGAACGGTGTGTTCATTAGGTGATGACAATGCAATAGGCGTCGTATTCGGTAAGAAGGTGACTGGAAAGACCGCATCCTTCTTGAAGAAGATGGTCGATAACCGAGCATTGCTACTGATCGGCGGGCCTTCCCTGGTCGCTAAAAAAGGCAAGTTCAACATCCTTTGATTTTTTAGGGACATATTAACCGAAGCCATTTGGGGAGAATCTCTGAATGGCTTTTTAATGGCATCCATCGCTGATCGGGGCATGAAGCTTGTATCGAAGATCATAAGAGGGAAAGTGTTCGGCCATCCGCATCGAGTGATTGGTTAAAATGATTATAGGGAAGTGGAATTTGGTGGAACGGTGCAAAAATGTATGGCTGGCAGTGTCTGGCCTTGTGATATCCGATAAGGGAGAATGGCTCGTGGTGAACAAAAGGTATGGCGGGTTGAAAGGGCAATGGTCGCTGCCTGCAGGTTTTGTCAAACATGATGAAACCGTTGATGAGGCTGTTGTAAGGGAAGTGTTCGAGGAAACGGGCATCCATGCGGAAATCGAAGGCATGGTAGGTGTCAGAAGCGGAGTCATCAAAGGGGAGATCAGTGATAATATGTTGGTGTTTTTACTTAAACCGCTCAGCTTTGAGGTCACCGCCCAATTGGATGAACTATATGAAGCTAAGTTTTATGATCCTGATTCATTGATGCAAGAGGGGAAGCAATCTCTATTATTGGAGCAGCTGTTAGCTTTTAAAAAGGAAAGAATGCAGACGATGCTTGATGGATTGAACCCGGGGGATCAATTCGGTTATACATCGTATAAATTATTCATGTGAATTGGGTAAATATATTTTCTTCGACATTATTTGGCATTAAGTCGTTGACGCGGCAATTATTTTTTCAGTAAACTAAAGGTGTCGCTTTTAAGGGGGTCAAGAATAACATGCCATTGCCCGTTTTAATTATCTCAATACTCTTATTTTTCATATTATTTTTTGGAATTGGCTTTTTGCTCAATATGCTTTTTCGTTCATCATGGATCATGGTCATTTTATTTCCCATCGTCTTCATCGTCATTGTCAATGAAACGAAGCTGATCGAATATTTCCGAAATCCGGGAATGTCCTTTTCAAGCCTTGGGTCGAACCTTACATCCTTGCATTCGGCAGATATCATTATTTTATCAAGCGGGCTGCTTGGTGCCGTTTTAGCTGGTGTGGTTATTAAAACGTTAAGAAAAAAAGGATATCAGATGTTTTGATCAAGTTGGATCGTCTTCATGGACGGTCCTTTTTTGTTTGGGAAAAAGGTTGTTTTGCCAGTTTATGAATACTTTCTCTCTGGAAAGGGAACAAATATCCTTGTGAGAGGAGTGGAATGAATACATATGAAGGTCTGTAAGGCATTATTTTTGAGGGTTGCTATTATCATATTGTTTATCTTGGCCATCGACTCGACCTTAAATCATGTTTTTGGGGCTACAACTGAGGTTGACCCATTCGAAGAGACGATGAGACAACATCGATTGCTTGGGCTCGAATACAAAACCATCCATAGGGGGGATCAGGTGGCAACACTAGTTGCATCCGCTTCCAGGAGCAATGGTCCGGCGACGATAGAGGAAGGCATCGAGCTTTTGAAGTATCCTAAGCATGAAGTGCTCGCTACAGGGTACACGGCCGGATATGAATCAACCGGAAAATATCCGGAAAGCCCTTCCTACGGCATTACCTATTCAGGAGTGAAGGTGAAGCGGGATGTGTTTTCCACGATTGCCGCCGATCTAGCCGTCTTCCCGCTCGGAACCATCCTATGGATTCCTGGCTATGGTTATGGAGTGGTAGCCGACAAGGGGGGCGCAATCAAAGGGAATCACCTTGACCTCTATTATGAAACGGTGCAGGATGTTTATGATAATTGGGGTAAGAAAACCCTTGAGGTATATGTTGTGCAAAAAGGGAGCGGCGCGTTGTCCGAGGAACAGTTAAGTAGGTTGAATGAGACCAAGATCAGGAAGGTATTCAAGCATAAAATGAACGAACGGGCGTTGAACGAGCATGTATCATCCTTTGCCTTTTAATCATTCAAATGGGTGAACTCCATTTTCAACGAGTTTGCCCGAAGCGTAAGGCTGCCCCGAGGGGCAGCCTTTTCATGTCAATGCTTTATGTGATTGTAGGCGTTTGGATGCAGGGTCCTCGCCAATTTCGACAATCCATCCAATAAACGGGGGGATGGACGGCAAAATAATGGTTCTTCCATGATGTGGATATTATGATTGCGAACTGCTTTCATATCGCTCCAACCATTTCGCTTCTTGACAAGCCCCGGGTTCACTTTGCGTAAAGGAACCCCGACCCATGCTAAGCAAATGTGGTCGGGATCCTTTTCGATGACCTCTTCGGAAGTGACTTGGATGCTGGCCATGTTCACTTCTTCAAAAAGATTATATCCTCCGGCCAGTCGGCTGATTTCGGATAACCAATTGACCCCGCCTGGGCTGAATAAGGGGTTTGGCCACCACTCCCAATAAAGGGAAGGCTTCGTTTCGATTGTATCGGCGACGTCCTGATAGCGGAGGATCGTGGCCCTGAATTTGGCAGCCTGCTTCTCTGCTTCGTTCTTAAGATTTGTCGCCTCCCCCAAGGTAAGCATATCCTGGGCGATATCTTCAAGCGATTGCGGGTTGAAGATGATATGGGGAAGGTTTCGCTTTTTTAATGCTTCAATATTTTTTTCCATGCCGGGTACACTTAATGAAGCCAATATCAAATCAGGTTTCAATGCTTCCACTTGATCGATATCGATCGATAAATCCGGCCCGACTTTAGGAAGGTGCTGAATGGATTCAGGCCAATCCGAGTAGTCGTCGATGGCGATCAGCTGATCCTCGATTCCTAAGTAAGTGCATAGTTCCGTATTGCTGGGGCATAGCGAGATTATTTTCAACTGTATCACCTACCCTTGAAAAATGAAAAAGTGAAGCACAAGTGCAATGAATACACCGGTCAAGGCTCCGAAAAATACCTCGATCGGCTTATGGCCCAACAGTTCCTTTAATTGTTGTTGTTTTTGCTTTTCCTCTTTTTTTTGCCAATTTTTCGCTTGCTCGACAAATGTATTGAAATCGGTAACGAGGCGGTTCAAGACGGCAGCCTGTTCCCCTGCCTGCCTCCTTACGCCTGTGGCATCGAACATCGTGATGACGGCAAAGATTGCGGCAACCGCGAATACAGGTGAATCCATGCCAGTTTCAATCCCTACGGCAACGGTGAGAGCTGACACGGCTGCCGAGTGGGAGCTGGGCATCCCGCCCGTCGAGTTAAGAAGTGCCCAGTTCACCTTACGAAAAGCGATGAAATGGATGGGCACTTTGATGAATTGAGCAAAGAAAATGGCAATCAATGCTGCAATCAAAGGGAAGTTGAGAAAAAAATCCAAAATTATCAGCCTTCTTTCCGATTATGAGTAACGTTGAAACCATATAAGGATAAGTAAGAAATCCTGCTTTTGCATGAGCGAACTTATCCGGCATTTATAATTAGTTCCATCAAATCCTGTCGATTCCCTGCTGGATAAGGATAAAATATGATCTTTCTTATACTATTACTCTAAAGTCACCTTTTCTAAACAATATCCTTGATAATATTAATTTCAAATGCCTTTATCGAAAACTTTGGAAGATTTCGTTATAATGAAGGTAATCGAATGGAGGAGATAGCATATGTTCACAGTTAAAGATTCCTTGAATATAGATTTGATCGACGAATGCTTGGTCCTGGGTGTGTTTGACAGACCGATCAAGTTCACTGGCATAGGGAAGGAAGCCGATGAGCAATTGGGCGGGCAGCTAACAGAGTTAGTGAAAGCTGGAGAAATCTCTTCCAAGAAAAAATCAGTGGTTAAAATACATACATTAGGCAAGTTAGGCGTGAAGCGGTTGGTGTTTGTGGGCCTGGGCAAGGAAAAAGAGCTTACTTTCGAAACGCTCCGCGAAGCGCTCGGTAAAGCGCGTAAAACGATTGCGGAATCCAAGCTGACGACTCTGTCGATCGCCTTGGATACATTCACGACTGAAAACCTGGATGCCCTGGACGCTGCGCATGCGTGCTCGGAGGCGTTCGAACTTGCTTCCTAT
>NZ_PHNG01000748.1:0-8495 GCF_002803435.1 Bacillus sp. mrc49
TTTTTATCCAGTAAACAACTTGTTTTGGAATCATCCTTATTTCCCCTTGTGAAATCTCGAAAACTGAAGATGTATAAATAGATAAAAATGGTCGTCTTATTGACTAGTCTTAGAGGTATGTAACGGAAGGCAACGACACTCCTGCGGGAATTGCGCGTCTACGTGAGACACCACAGGCTGAAAGCCGAGGATGCTCACGGACCGCCCGCGGAAAGCGAGTGCCTGCAGTGGAATGAAACGTTCGATGGACATACCTAAAACTATATGTAAATTGAATTCTATCTTCATTATCACGCAAAGTGGAATGTAACGGAAGGCAACGACACTCCTGCGGGAATTGCGCGTCTACGTGAGACACCACAGGCTGAAAGCCGAGGATGCTCACGGACCGCCCGCGGAAAGCGAGTGCCTGCAGTGGAATGAAACGTTCGATGTACAAAGCCTCCAATACTATGGAAAACGGAATTCCATCTTCATTTTCACGCAGAGTGGAATGTAACGGAAGGCAACGACACTCCTGCGGGAATTGCGCGTCTACGTGAGACACCACAGGCTGAAAGCCGAGGAGGCTCACGAACGGCCCGCGGAAAGGGAGTGCCTGCAGTGCAATGAAACGGTCGATGTACAAAGCCTCCAACCTATAGGCAATGGAACTCCCATCTTTGTTCTCACGCAGAGTGGAATGAAACGGAAGGCAACGACACTCCTGCGGGAATTGCGCGTCTGCGTGAGACACCACAGGCTGAAAGCCGAGGAGGCTCACGGACCGCCCGCGGAAAGGGAGTGCCTGCAGTGGAAAACGGTCGATGTACAAAGCCTCCAACCTATAGGCAATGGAATTTCCATCTTTGTTCTCACGCAGAGTGGAATGTAACGGAAGGCAACGACACTCCTGCGGGAATTGCGTCTACGTGAGACACCACAGGCTGAAAGCCGAGGAGGCTCACGGACCGCCCGCGGAAAGCGAGTGCCTGCAGTGGAATGCAACGTTCATGGTAAAAATCTTCAAATCTATAGGCAATGGAAATTCCATCTTTGTTCTCACGCAAAGTGCAATGAAACGGTCGACGTACAACTTCTCCAACCTATGGGCATTTCTATTTTCACTAAAAGTGGAATGAAACGCTCACCGAACAAAACATCAAAAAACTGTAGGTAAACTCCAAAACCTATCGAGTTTACCTACAGTATGAGACCGCCATGAGCGGTTTAATGTCCGCCTAAATAGGCATTCTTGATTTCTTCACTTGCTGTCAGTTCCTCTGATTTACCAGATAGGACAATCCGCCCCGTTTCGACCACATAGGCTCTGTCAGCGATGGATAGGGCCAAGTTGGCATTTTGCTCGACAAGCAGGATCGTCGTTCCCGTCTTATTGATTTCTTCTATTATATGAAAGATTTGTTTCACCAATAATGGAGCAAGTCCCATCGATGGCTCGTCCAATAGAAGCAGCCGGGGCTTGGCCATCAGCGCCCTGCCCATTGCGAGCATTTGCTGTTCCCCGCCGGAAAGCGTTCCGGATTGCTGCTTCAGGCGTTCAAGCAAACGCGGGAACAATTCATAAACCTTCTCCATATCCTGCTTGATGCCTGCCTTGTCCTTACGTAAATAGGCGCCAAGCTGAAGATTTTCTTCAACGGACATGTTAGCAAAGACACGGCGGCCTTCAGGAACATGGGAGATGCCCATTTTCACGATCGATTGCGCAGCCTTTCCGCCGATCGACTGCCCTTCATATAAGATCTTGCCTTGCTTTGGTTTTAATAATCCGGAAACGGTTTTCAGCATCGTACTTTTGCCGGCACCGTTCGCACCAATCAACGTCACGATTTCACCTTCGTTGATGGAAAGCGAGACTCCCTTCAAGGCTTGAATGTTTCCGTAATAGACGTTAATGTCCTCGATATTCAGCATTATGAAACCTCCTCGCCCAGATAGGCCTCGATGACTTTTGGATTGTTGCGGATTTCCTCAGGCCGCCCTTGAGCGATCAGCTGTCCATGATCCAGAACGTATATGCGTTCGCAAACTCCCATGACAAGCGGCATATCATGCTCGATCAATAAGACGGTCAAATCGAATTTCTCACGGATGAGGGCGATCAAGTTCATCAGCTCATGCGTTTCTTGAGGGTTCATGCCCGCTGCCGGTTCATCGAGCAAAAGCAGTTTCGGATTGGCGGCAAGCGCGCGTGCGATTTCCAATCGTCTTTGTTTGCCATATGGCAGGTTCTTCGCCTTCTCGTCTTTATATTGATCAAGGTTGAAGATTTTCAGGAACTCAATCGCCTTCTCATCCATCTCCTTCTCCCCTTTAAAATGGATCGGCATGCGGAGAATCGAGCTTAAAATGCTATGCTTCGAAAGCGAATGATAGGCAACCTTTACATTATCGATGACGGATAGCTCACTGAACAAGCGAATGTTTTGAAAGGTCCTGCTGATACCCTTTTGCGTGATTTTATAGGGCGGCCGTTTTTTCAAGTCCTCCCCTTCCAAGGAAATCGTTCCTTCGGTCGGGACGTAAACCCCTGTCAGCAGGTTGAAGAAAGTGGTTTTCCCAGCACCATTCGGCCCGATCAAGCCAACCAATTCACCTGGGTATAGCTCGACGTTTACATCGGAAACGGCTTTAAGCCCCCCGAATTGAATACCGACCGAATCGACCTTAAGCAGCGGTGTTTTTGTTTTCATGGCGGCTGCCTCCTTTACGTTTGAACATGGAAGTTATTTCTTTCGTCCCCATTAAACCTTGCGGACGATAAATCATCATGACGATAAGCACAAGACTGTAAATGATCATCCGCGTTTCCGGATAATCTTGGAGGAATGTCGTGACCACAGTAAGTAATACGGCAGCCAACACTGCTCCTGACAAGCTTCCAAGTCCGCCAAGCACGACTAGGATCAAGATATCGAATGACTTCAGGAACCCGAAGTTCGATGGCTGGATGATATAGAAGTTATGGGCATAAAGCGCTCCGGCGATGCCGGCGAAAAATGCACCGATCGCAAACGCGACAACTTTGTAATAAGTCGTATTGATCCCCATCGAATCGGCGGCCGTCTCGTCCTCACGGATCGATATGCAAGCCCTTCCATGTGTCGAGCTCGTGAAGTTCCTGATGACGATGATCGTCACAAGGACTGAAGCGAATACCCACGGCCAAGTCGTCAAATGGGAAACCTGCATCCCGCTCGCACCGCCAACATAATCGATGTTCAAAAGCACGATCCGGACGATTTCACCAAAGCCGAGGGTCGCTATCGCCAGGTAGTCACCTTTTAGACGCAAGCTAGGTATTCCGATGATCAGGCCGGCAAGCGCCGCTGTCAAACCGCCGACTATCAACGCTAGCGTGAATGGCATGTTCAACTTCATCGTCATGACGGCTGAAGCGTAGGCCCCGACTGCAAGGAATCCTGCATGCCCGATGGAAAACTGCCCCGTTATCCCGATGATCAAGTGCAGGCTTGCTGCCAGAATGATATTGATCCCAATGAACATGAGCGTATTTTGATAAAAAGGATTGAGCGATCCGCCGCCGATCAACACCTGTATGATGGCGAAAAAGATCAATGATAATGAAATCGAGACCCAAAAACCTTTTGCTCGCTTAATTGTAGTCATTGCTTTGTCTCCCCTATACTTTTTCTTTTTTGTTTTTACCGAATAAGCCTTGTGGCATGAAAATCAAGATAAGAATCAGTACGACGAAAGCTACCGCATCACGCCATAGTGAGTAACCTGCGGCACTGACCAAAGCCTCGATGACACCAAGCAATAATCCCCCGACCATCGCACCCGGAATGATCCCGATCCCGCCAAGTACGGCGGCGACAAAAGCCTTAAGTCCAGGAAGCACACCCATAAGCGGCTCGATCTTAATATAATAAATCCCGAAAATGACACCAGCTGCCCCAGCTAATGCGGAACCGATTGCAAAGGTGGCAGAGATCGTGTTATTAACATTTATCCCCATCAGCTTGGCAGCATCCGCATCGAAGGAAACGGCACGCATCGCCTTGCCGATTTTGGTTTTATGGACGATGATTTGAAGAATGATCATTAAAACGACAGCGACTCCAAAGATCAAAATCGATTGGCTATTGATTGATACTCCAAAAATATCAAACTTGTCAGTCGGCAATACATCATTCGGATAGGCTTCCGGTTGTGCGCCGCGGACATAGATGAAGCCATATTCGATCAACAGCGAAACCCCGATTGCCGTGATGAGTGCGGCGATTCGTGTTGCGTTACGCAATGGCTTGTAGGCAATGCGCTCGATCAATACTCCAAAGAGTGCACAGACCGTCATCGCAATTAACAAAGCCGGCACGAATGACAGATCGAGAACCGTTATCGAATAAAACCCTACGAATGAACCAACCATGAAGACATCACCATGTGCAAAGTTAATCAATTTTACAATCCCGTAAACCATCGTATAACCGAGAGCGATAAGGGCATAAATGCTTCCTAATGAAACCCCGTTTATTAACTGCTGTATCAATTCCATGTTCGACTCTCCTTGAAAAATCTAATTTTATAATGATCGTCCAGACTCTTTCATTCCACTCATGGAAGTTTCAGCAACCTGGTATTCTGGAAAAATGAGAATTCGCCAGCGCCTTCTTATGGAAGAAGGGCCGGCGAAGGGTTGGACTTTTTTTCGGTATTAAGGATTGATCTTTGTGTTGAATACTTGTTTTCCGTCTTTGAATTCAAGGATGGTAGCTGATTTGATCGGATTATGTTTTTCATCCAATGTAAAGGTACCAGTTACAAGCTGAAGATTTTTCGTTTTTTCCAGCGCTTCTTTGATCTTTGTCGGTTCCGCTGAACCAGCACGCTTGATTGCGTCCGCTAGGAAATATCCTGTGTCATAGCCAAGCGCGTTAAAGGCATCCGGAGATTTATCTTTGTATTTCGCCTTGAATGCAGACACAAAATTCTGAATTTTCTCATCAGGGTCACCTGAAGAATAATGGTTCGTAATGAACGTGTCATTCAATGCTTTTGCACCGGCAATTTCCACTAGCTTAGGAGAATCCCAGCCGTCACCGCCCATGAACGGAACATCCAGGCCTGTTTCACGTGCCTGCTTCACGATCAAGCCGGCTTCCTCATAATAACCTGGAAGGAAGATGAAATCCGGTTTCGCTGATTTCAGGCGAGTTAATGTGGAGCGGAAATCGGTATCCTTTGCAATGTAGGCTTCCTCTGCGACGATCTTTCCGCCATTTTTTTCGAATTGCTCTTTAAAGGCTGCCGCTAATCCTTTTGAATAATCGCTTGCGCTGTCGATATAGATGGCTGCACTTTTCGCTTTGATTTCTTTGGACGCGAAATTCGCAGCAACCGTTCCTTGAAACGGATCGATGAAGCTTGTCCTGAAGATGTAGTCGTTCAATTTATCTTTGCTGAAAGTGATTTCCGGGCTTGTACCTGAAGGCGAGATGACCGGGACTTTATTATCCTGTGCAATTTGCACCTGTGCAATCGAGTTCGTGCTTGTCGCCGCACCTACGATCGCCGCCACCTTATCTTGTGAGGTAAGCTTGATTGCCCCGCTTGTTGCTTCGGATGCTTCGGATTTATTATCGACTTTGATAAGTTTGATTTTTTTACCGTCAATGCCTTCTTTATTGATTTCCTCTGTCGCCAGCTCAAGGCCTTCGGCAATCGATTGGCCATAAGAGGCTACACCGCCTGATAATTCAAGGTTGACACCGATCTTGATCGTATCACCGTCCCCGCTCGATTTATCTGATGAACCAGAGCCGCCGCAACCCGCCAGCATGCCTGCCGCAAGTGTTAGAGAAAGAAATGCACCTGCTAGTTTTTTCTTCTTCATAAATAATCCCCCCATTTTGTAATCAGAGCTCTGATGCATGAATAATTATTCATGACGCCTCAGAAATTTTTGATTAGATGAAATGTTTAAAATTAAATTAATATTTCGAAAAATAGTTTACCGCATAATTTTCATTCCGTCTATACAATAATAGTGAGAAAATTTCGTTAAATAGGATATTTTTCATAGACCATAAGGTGTCGATTTTATATCCCTATATTTAAAATATTAAGAAAATTCTTATATTTATCAGAAAAAACAGATAATTAAGTTATATTAATATCGTAATTTCTACCTTTTTTACCCAAAATATTTTATTCATCCCCCTATCATTTTCTCCCTTTTACTTACATTTTTCCCAATATAATTGCACACTGATAGGGAATTAAACCCAGTATGTCCCTTCCAATTTAGTCTTAATTCCTATTTCAAAATTGAATTATACTATCTTGGATGTATAAAATACTGCATGAAACTTATAATCTTCTTTTAGCCGCCTTATAGATTTTGCATATACATTCTAGAAAAAAACCCGCAAAAAAACCGCCCTCTGGCGGTTCAGTGTCCTCTCTTCACTGGTTAGTGTAGTTTAAGTGAATATAAAATAGGGGGAGCCTGTCCCCCTATCCAAGTAGATTATGGATTGATTTTTGTCTTGAATGTTTGTTTGCCATCCACGTATTCCAGGATGGTGGCCGATTTGATGGGATCATGATTTTTATCGAGGTTCAGTGTACCTGAAACTAATTGAAGATCCTTGACATCTTCCAATGCTTGCCTGATTTTTTCTGGTGATGCATCGCCAGACCTTTTGATGGCATCCGCCAGATAGTATCCAGTATCATAGCCAAGTGCGGCAAAGGCATCCGGTGTTTTATTGTACTCCTTTTTGAAGGCGGCAACGAAATCCTGGATTTTTGCATCTTCATCTTCTGGTGAATAGTGATTGGTGATATACGTATTTTTTAAAGCGTCGGCGCCTGCGATTTCAACGACTTTCGGGGAATCCCAGCCATCTCCGCCCATGAAAGGAAGGTCTATGCCATTTTCCCGGGCTTGCTTCAAGATCAATCCGACTTCTTCATAATAACCAGGAAGGAAGACGAACTCTGGCTTGGCCGATTTAATACGTGTCAATGTCGAGCGGAAATCCGTATCTTTTGTGACATAGGCCTCTTCCGCTACGATTTTGCCGCCTTTGGCAGTGAACGCCTTTTTAAAGGCAGCGGCCAACCCTTTGGAATAGTCACTTGCGCTATCCACATAGATCGCAGCTGTCTTCGCCCCTACTTCGTCAGACGCGAAATTGGCTGCAACCGTTCCTTGAAACGGATCGATGAAGCACGTCCTGAACACATAATCATTTACTTTTCCAGCTTTATTGGTGATATCGGGGTTTGTTGCCGTCGGTGTGATTAAAGGAACCTTATTATCCTGCGCGACCTGAACCTGTGCCAATGTGTTCGTGCTTGTAGCCGAACCGACCACAGCCACTACCTTGTCCTGACTGACCAGTTTAATCGAGCCGCTTGTCGCTTCTGCCGCATCGGATTTATTATCAACCTTGACGATTTCCAGTTTTTTTCCGTCGATGCCCTCTTTATTAATTTCAGCGATGGCCAGTTTCAAACCATCTGCAGCCGATTGGCCGAATGATGCCGTACCTCCTGACAGCTCAAGGTTGGCTCCGATTTTAATCGTGTCACCCGAATTGGATGAACCTCCGCTTGAACTGCTGGTTTTCGAGTCGCCGCAACCTGCGAGCACCCCAGCAACCAATGAAAGTGATAGAAACACTCCTGCTAGCTTCTTCTTCTTCATTTGAAACCCCCTTGTTTGGTATGTTCTTTCAGATCAATAGAATATCTGAATAAAAATAATATTCTGAAAATAGTTTATCTCATTCTTTCGACCCCGTCTATATGATCTGGATAAAAAAGTTATTTAAAGGGAATATCTCCTATTTCCACGCACAAAAAAAACTGACTCTGCTAGAGTCAGTTTTGAAGCTCATCAATCGTTTACACGTCGGACGTCCACTTCTTTTAGTAGATCATTGATCACCCAGCTGGCTGCAATCAACCCAGCTACGGATGGGACGAATGCATTCGAGGACGGCGGCATTTGGGCTTTACGGATTTTTGCCTCGTCATTGCCGACTTCTTTGCGAACATCCTCACGAATGACGATCGGACTTTCGTCGGAGAATACAACCGGAATTCCCTTTGTGATGCCCTCTTTACGCAATCTTGTACGGATGACCTTCGCAAGGGGATCGGTATGCGTTTTGGAAATATCGGCAATTTGGAAACGTGTCGGGTCCATTTTGTTAGCGGCCCCCATGCTTGAAATCACCTTGATATTCCGCTTCAGGCACTCCTTCATCACATGCATCTTATAAATCACCGTATCGGAGGCATCAATGACATAATCGAGGCCATAACTGAAGAACTCTTCAAACGTTTCTTCTGTATAAAACATTTTCAGGGCGATCACTTCGCAGTCTGGATTGATGTCTTGAATGCGATTTTTCATCAATTCCGCCTTCGGTTGGCCGACTGTAGATAAAAGAGCATGAATCTGCCTGTTTACATTGGTGATGTCGACATCGTCCTTATCCACTAGAATGATG
>NZ_PHNG01000749.1:0-13877 GCF_002803435.1 Bacillus sp. mrc49
CCTGAACGGCCGCATCTCCGCCCGCTTTTACATGCTCAATAATGGACTTTACCGTTTGTTCTACATCATTTGAAGAGGTCTGCTCCAACGCTTCCGCTTTCTTCATATACTCCATCTCTTTTTCCTCCTATTCGTGTCATTACCTGCTGCAGCGCAGCCGCTAAAACCGATCAATCATGATACGCCGGTAAAGTTCCCATCTTCCACTGTCGCTTCAGCATTTTGTTCATTCGGTAAATGGATTTGGCGCAATACTTCCATCCCATCAAACAATAACCATTCCTCGAGGATTTTTTCATTACGGATTTTATAATGGCTGATTCCAGCAATATCGATGGCTTTTCCGCTAGGCGCTCCAAAGTATCCTGTTCCTTCGTGCATTCCTTGGATTCTCCAGCGCACCGCTACATCCCAGTCATTTTCCGAGCCGCGTTTATTGCACGTCACCCGTTCCACGATCACTTTCCCGTTCGGAACGGAGGCGAACAAACTCATGAACATTCCTTGAATTTCACTCGCCCCAATGACATCCTTATTGCAGACATAATGAACGACGGCATTTTCCTCATAATATTGACGAACGAAGTTAAAGGAACGCCGTGCCCAGATGCGGTTGAATACAAGCTGCATGAACTCCCCGATCTCGAATTCATCAGATGATGGCGTGAAGACCTTTGGCGGAAGCCCCATTTCCGCTGTCTCATTAAAGCCGAATTGAATCGATGGAGCAAGCTTTAACGTGCTTTTGGCCATTTTTTTGGCCACCTCTGCCGGGTCAAGACCAAGCTGCAAAACGAGGTGGTAGGTATCCATCACAAGCCACTCTTCGTGAATTTTATTATTCAAGATCAAACAATCGGCGCTTGTTCTGAACATCACTTTCTTTCCGGTGGCCGGGCCATATAAGCTATCTCCAAGATTCGTCGCAACCGAACGTCCCCGGTGCGAGGTGAAAAATCCTTCTTCATCATTCCCTGACCAGATTACACTCCATCCCAATCCTTTCCGATCGGGAAACGCATGCAGGGTTTGCAGCGTGCCTGATATGACTTCGTTAACGCCGTGACTATTGATCAGCCCTTTATGAACGGAGACACTTGTGCTATACGTATCGTAAATCAGGCCGATGTCTTTTTCCTTCCAGATTTGACGCGTGATTTTTACAATATAATCGACGATGTTGTTGTATTCCGGGTCAAAACCGTTCATTCGCTGTTTCTTTTGATACATTTCTTCCATATTTATGTAATCGGAATCATCCTTCGTATCCAGCATATTCACTTCATCAGCATCCGCATAAAAGATGTAGTTGGGCGCTCTCTTGATGGGTTGATTCGTTTTCCTTGTTGCCTTTCCTTCTTTTGGAGCCACATTGATTGAACTTGCTTTTTCCTCTTTTACCGCCATTTCAATTGAACCTGAATTTTTTTCTGCCATAGTGGATAACCATCCTTTTTAATAGAGTTATAGCTTCCTTAAATTCAAACGCAAGATATCTAGACCTTGTAAACGCTTTAAGCTGTGCTTCGTCTATCTTTTTTTTGCCCGACTTTTCAAGATACCGCGTTTTCCTTTTCAAGTTCTTAAGTACAGACCAGTGATATTCAACCCGCTTTGCATCAATAGGAAAAGGTCCAATTTGAATACGCATTCAAAATATCGGATATTATTGAATATAAATAATTTTCTAACTAATGTAAATAGAAATATCCAAAAGGAGAAACCTCCATTACTTTCCCCCTAAAAGTAAAAAGAAGGCTCCTTTTCGCAGTAATATAATATGGCGTCTGAAAGCCACTTCAAGTAAGAAAAATGGGAGGACATGCATCAATTAAATAGGTTCAACCTCTGTATCTAAAAAGGTTTGCCTTAATACATCTATTCCATCAAATACGATCCATTCTTCAACAATTTTTTCATTGCGAACCTTTAGATGGGTGATTCCAAGAATTTCGATAGGCTTTCCACTCGGCAAACCAAAGGTCCCGATTCCCTCATGAATGCCTTGCAATCTCCATCTTACAGCTACATCCCACTCTTCATTGAATTCCCCTTGATTGCACGTAACTCTTTCCAAGATTACTTTGGCCGTTGGGAACGATGCAAATAAACTAACAAGCAATCCCTGGATTTTATTGTGCCCGACGATATCTTGATCACAAATGTAATGGACCACTGCATGATCTACGTAAAAATCCTTTACATGATTAAATAATCGCTGTTCCCAAATTTTATTGTACATTTCTAAAACAAAATCCCCAATTTCGAAACATTCGTGCTTGTTAGTGTATACTTCTGGCATGAATTGACCTTCCATCGCTTCAGGTCTTCCGAAACTAGACTGTTTTTGAGAGGTGCGTGCTAGTTTTTTAGCAATCTCGACCGGATTATATCCCAATTGTTTAACGATATGAAGATAATCCCTTACAAGCCATTCTTCCACAATCCTGTTAGAATGAACAACACAATCTGCAATCACTCTAAATGATGCCCTTTTTCCTGTCGCTGGTCCAAAGCTCGTCGCTCCTAGATTTGTCCCCAATGACATACTGCGGTGAGATGTATAAAATGAATCTTGATCATTACCTGACCAAATGACTTGTTCCCCGACTACCTTGCGATCTGGAAAAGAGTGCTGCATTTGAATGGAACTTGACAGGACATGATTGATTCCATAATGATTAAGTGATCCTGCATGTAAAATCGATTCATTATGGTAATGGGAATAGATCAAGCCAAAGCCATTTTCTTCCCAAATGCGGTGGGTGCATTTCACAATATAATCCACAATGTCTACATAGGTTTTATCGAAACCTCTCATGCTTTGTTTCCGTATCGTTTTCTTCGAATATTCGTTATAATCTGCGTAGCCTAAACGATTCACTTCTGCATTATCTCCGTAAAAAACCTTGTCATGAAGAACTATATTATTATGTGTGTTGTTAATATCTAGTGATTCTTTCTTTTCCATCACTTTACTATCATCTACTTTTGTCAATTTTTCACACATCCCCTTACATTTGTTTTGCCTCTGTTTCTTGATTAACATGAGTTTGCTTCAAAACATCCATCCCATCAAAAATGATCCATTCTTCTACAAGTTTAATCGCTAGTTTTCCATAGGTTTATAGCTTGGTTGACCAAAGAATCCTCTTCCTTTAACCTCCTCTTACGGCTACATCCCATTCATTAGCGGCACCGCCTTGGGTACATGTCACCCTTTCAGAATCGGGCGGCAGGATACGAAGCAAAAAAATGGGCGAACCTTCACTGGGTTCGAGCGTTTTATCGTCAATAAAATGACCGGTAGCGTTATCACTTTAAAAAGCTCTTACTTGGTAGAAGGATAAGGATCGCTGTTCCATGATAAAATCACCCATTTCGAAAGTGCCCTATACACTCTCGGAAGTTTACAGTTCTTTTTGAGGTGATTCTTCCATATCATCTGTGTTCATGTAAATCTGTTTGAGGACATCCAATCCATCGAAGGTCATCCACTCTTCGACTATTTTGCCGCCAATCACGCGCAGCTGAGTGATACCTAGAATATCAACCGGTTTCCAGCTCGGTTGCCCAAAGCAGCCGATTCCTTCATGAAGTCCCTGGAGACGCCATCTTACAGATACATCCCAAGCATCATGATCATCTATCGGGTTGCACGTCACACGGTCCATTAAAAACTTAGCGTTCGGGAATGATGCAAAAAGGCTTACGAGCATCCCTTGAATCTGATCGTAGCCACTAAGGTCTTTATCGCAAATATAATGTACCACTGCGTGATCTGCGTAATAGTCATGTAATTGATTAAACAAACGCCACTCCCATATCTTATTGTACATATCCTGAATGAACTCACCGATTTCGAATTGAGCGGATTTCGGTTCGAACACAGCAGGCATCAATTGACCATTCATCGTCTCGCTTAAGCCATAGCTTTGCTGCAAGGAATTTGCAGTATTTCTTGCCAGGATTTTTGCCAATTCATGAGGGTCCAGGCCTAGCTGTTGAACAATATGAAGATTATCCCTCACTAACCATTCCTCGTAAATCCGATTCGAGTGCACGGCACAATCCACAGTGGTCCTGAAGTTCACCCTTTTCCCAGTCGATGGTCCAAATAGCGAGTCCCCTAGATTCGTTGCAGTCGAATTAATTCGGTGGGAGGAATAAAAGCCCTCTTTATCGTTACCAGACCAAACAACGTTTCCTCCTATTAATCTCCTGTCTGGAAACGCATGTAAGGTTTGCAGGGTATTTGAGATGACTGCATTCATTCCTTGAAGATTTAAAGACCCACAGTGCATGGTGACATTATTATGGTACGTTTTATAAATGACACCAATGCCTCGTTCTTCCCAAATTTGGTGAGTGATTTTCATGATGAAATCCACTATGTCCAAGTACTGAGGATCAAAACCATCCATGCTTTGCTTTCGATTCAGCTTTTTACTATACTCATTAAAATCATGAAACCCCAACCTATTAACTTCTTCGCTATTTCCATAATGGATCTTCCCATTATTGGAATTTAGCACCTTCCTTGTTACAGCTGATTGTACTGAACCTTTTTCCTCGTTCACATCGATGGTTTCTGTGGATTTAGTCATGCCCTTAACTCCTCTTCAAGATGATTTGATAGGTTGCACTGGTTTGCTTGCCGAGACGACATCATCTAACGCAGACGTAATCACATTATTCAATATGACCCCAACGTATTGTGCACCTTTGTCAAATGCCCCATTAGCGGCAGCACCATTTGCGGCAACCGTCCCAATCGGCACATCCAGCTCCTTCGCTTTTTCGAAAAGTCCATTGATGACTTTTTGCACTTCAGGGTGACTGGCCCCTTCCACGGAATGACCCATGCTCACGGAGAGGTCCGTCGAGCCGATGAAGGCTAAGTCGATTCCAGGTACTGTGGCAATGGCTTCGAAGTTGCTGGCTGCAGTTTGCGTTTCAATATGCACAATTATCATAACATTTTCATTACTCTCATCTAAATAAGGTTTTCCACTTTCTTTTCCGTAGCGTGCGGGCCTCGTCGAATACGATACCCCCCTATTTCCATATGGCGGGAATTTGGCCCTGCTCACGACATCAAGCGCCTCTTCCTTTGTATTGACCATCGGTACTTGTACACCTTTTGCACCGCGATCCAAGGCCTTTTGAATACTGGAAGGGTCATAGGAAACCCGGACGATCGGGACAAGCCCGCATGAATCCGCCGTACGGATCATACTCTCAAGCTCGGTGGGACTGAAGGCGCCATGCTCATCATCGATTACGACAAAATCAAAGCCGGCATAGCCGATCATTTCGACTAAGGGCGGTGAATGAATGCCTATAAATGCTCCTAGAACCTGTTCGCCTTGCTTTATTTTTTCCTTTACTTCATTCTTCATCATCTTCCCTCACTTTCTACAAAGCGTATTCATTCCATAACCAATCCCTCAATAAGGCACTTACTTTTTCTGGCTGCTCTAACGTACTTAAATGACCTGAATGATTCACGATTTCCAGTCTCGCTTCCCGGATATTTTCTTGCAGGAATTCAGACATATGAACAGGGCACACGACGTCTTCCTTTCCTGTCAGAATCATGGTCGGACATTCAATGGAGGAAAGAATGGGGCGCTGGTCAGAGCGAGTCATCACGGCTTTTAACTGATTGATATACCCTGCTTTACCGACTTTCTCAGCCATTTCGATAATCGTTGAGACCAATGCTTCATCATTTCTCCGGTCTGGATGGATTAACACCGGCAGCAGGTGGTTATGTGTAATATCGTGGAATTGACCGTTATCGGCCATTTCGATGAGCCTCTCCCAGCCTGAGATTTGTTCAGGTTGGGGAGGATATGGATTCGTATCGAGCAACGCTAGCTTTAGGACCCGCTCCGGTGCGATTCGCATGATTTCAAGAGAGATGATGCCGCCCAGTGATAACCCTGCAAGTGCAAACCGATCAGGTGCCTCTTTCAGCACCGACTTTGCCATGCCCTCGATCGTATCAGCTTTGGACACATCACATACTTTTACATCTGCAAGATCTGATAGTTTCAGCGATTCCCATAAACGTTCATCACAAAGCGTTCCAGGAAGCAGAATGAGCGGTACCTTTTGCATGCTTATTTTTGCCCCATTTTCAATTTATCGGCGATTTCCTTTTCAAGTTCTTCGAAGTTATCCGGTTTAATCATTTTTCCTAATTCATTGGCGTGGAAGCCATATTTAGCAGCATCTTTAATCACTTTTGGCGACCAGTAAGGGTCTTTTCCATCAAATACTTGATGTTGTTCCAAGACGGCGAAGATCCAGGCATCTTCTTCACTGATGTTTTCGAAGCCTCTCCATAAACCTGGCGGCAAGGAAATCAAGTCCCATTGCTCGATGATCGTTTCACCATCAATTTCATCCGGTCCTTTTCCCCAGTAAAAACGCCATTTCCCTGAAAGAGGAAGGAAGGATTCAATATAGTCATGCGTATGGTAAGCGGGTCCGTTGCCTTTCTGGGCCTTCACCATTCCGATTTGAAAACCATGCGGCTCCGTAATCTCAGGTGTGAAGTTATCATTTTCACTTGCTGTATCGCCAATTAATGTGTAGTTGATGCGTTGATGTCCTGGAATGATGCTGTCGATGAACATAAGCGGTATTCCTTTTGCTTTCATTTGATCGAAACGGACGATCCAATTGTTTTCCATTTCCTCATTCGTTACCGCTTTTTTCACTTTTGGCTCTTGTACTGTCATTTTAATTTCCCCTTCCATGTTCATTATTTTTTTAAAATTTCAATTTATTCAAAGCGTAAAGACGGCAAGCTTCAATTCCGTCATTTCCTCCACTGAATATTTAACCCCTTCTTTGCCCGTGCCGCTGTTTTTCACACCGCCATATGGCATATGGTCAACCCTGAATGATGGGATATCATTCACGATGACACCGCCCACTTCCAGCCGCTCGACCGCATCGAACGCTTTTGGCATCGAAGTTGTATACACCCCTGCTTGAAGGCCGTATAAGGAATCATTGACAAGGTCGATGGCTTCATCCCAGGTTTTATAGGCGTTCACTGACACGATTGGCGCAAATGCTTCTTGACAGCTTACTTCCTGTGTTGACCCTGCATTTTTGATAATGGTTGGATGAAGGACTGCATCTGTTCTTTGCCCGCCATAAACGATTTCCGTTCCAGCCATTCTAGCCGATTCAATCCACTTTTCCACACGTTCCGCTTCATTGATATGAATTAGTGCGGAAAGGTCTGTATCTTCGGATTCCGGATCGCCAATTTTAAGCACCTTCGCCTTTTCCACAAATTTTTGTAAAAATGCTTCATGTAAATCTTCTTGAACATAAATTCGCTGGATCGAGATGCATACCTGACCTGAATAAGCAAAGGAACCCTCGACACAACGCGCTGCAACGGCATCCAAGTCATCAGCACTGTCTATGATGACAGCTGAATTGGAACCAAGCTCCAATGTCACTTTTTTCAAACCCGCTTTTTCTTTGATTCCCAAACCGACGTCGACACTTCCTGTAAACGTAACCATTTTAATTCTGGGATCAGTGACCAAAACATCGCCGACGACGCTTCCCTTACCTGTGACGACATTGAGAGCTCCTTTGGGCAAGCCTGCTTCTTCAAAGATTTTCGCGGCCATGATTGCGCTTAACGGCGTTTGTGAAGCTGGCTTTAATATGACTGCGTTACCTGCAGCAAATGCAGGGCCAAGCTTATGTGCCGCTAAATTAAACGGAAAGTTAAAGGGTGTGATCGCCGCAATGACGCCAAGCGGTTCACGCTTCGTATAAGCGAAACGGCCTTTCCCGTTTTTAGCGGCATCCATCGGAATCGTTTCACCATGGATTCGTTTTGCTTCCTCCGCCGCAAACTTATACGTCTCGATCGTGCGGAGGATTTCCCCCCTTGCGGCCTTCAATGGCTTGGCATTTTCTTTAGCGAGTATTAATGCACATTCCTCAAGTCTTTCCTGAAATAGTGCGGCTGCGCGTTCCAAAATGGTTGAACGCTCAAGCGCCGTTAGCTTTCTCATTTCCTTCGCACCACGTTCGGCACATTCGATCGCGTTTAAAACGGTTTCCTTTTCTGCCAAAGGAACTTGTGCGATCACCTTACCGGAGAAAGGAGACCGAGGCTCGTAATGATTGTTTCCTTCCAGCCACTCGCCCCCGATGAATAATTTCTTTCTATCAGAATCGGTACCAATCAACTTAGTTTCCCTCCCTTCCTTTAAAGGCGCTTTGATAGATTCCAAGAATCTTTTGTTCATTTAGCTTATAAGGAGTATTCGATAGCAAGCGATCGATTTTAGCAGCTTGTTCCGCCATCATCGGTAATGAGCCTTCATCGATCCCCAGTTCAGATAACGATGTTGGTAAATCCAGATCCACCAGAAGCTGATACATGTAATCAACAACTGCCTTCAATGCTTGATGCGGTCCTGATTTGTAATCACCCAGCTGTAAAAAGGTCGCTACTTCAATCATTTCTTCCGTACATGTTTTTCCGATTACTTCGAAAACAAATGGCATTAAGAGAGCATTTGCGACTCCATGCTCAATATGGAATGTTCCGCCTAGCGGATAGGCGAGTGCGTGCACCGCCCCGACTCCTGCATTGGCAAGGGCCACACCCGCAAGCGAGCTTACCCAGCTCATCCCGATCCGCGCCTCTAAGTCACTTCCATTGTGGACAGCTCCCGTAATGTTCGAAGTGAATAGCTTCATGGCCTTTTCCGAGTAAACCTTCGTGAGCGGTGTCGACTTGATGGCGATATATGATTCAATCGCATGGGTAAACGCATCCACCCCTGATGCCGCGGTCACTCGAGGCGGGCAGGAAATGGTCAGCTCCGGATCGATGATGGCTGCATCAGGAAGGAACATTGGACTTACCAGCCCTCTTTTGACTTGCTGCTCTTCATCGCCGAAAATGGCATTCATCGTCACTTCCGAACCTGTTCCGGAGGTTGTCGGCAGAAGGATGCATTTCACCATTCTCGATTCGATCGTTTGCTCCCCACTTAAATAGGGAGCCAAATTGTCTTTTCCGCATAAAGCGGCTGTTGCTTTGGCGACATCCAGCGCACTTCCCCCGCCAATTCCGATGATCAAGTCGCAATTCTCGGCTTGAAGCGTTTCTACGGCATCCTGCAATAGCTGAAACGTTGGCTCGCCGGCAATATTCGTATACGTGACGGTTGGAATGGAAAGCGGTTCAATCAGATCGACCACTCTTTGGACTAAGCCTACCTTTTCAAGCCCTTTGTCACTAACGATTGCCACCTTCTTGGAACCAAGCGTTTCTATTTCTTTCACCAATGTCGCAAATGCCCCGGCACCGAATCGGAAAACGGCAGGCATTCGAAAATCGTGGCTCATATGATGCCTATATTGATTAATTGACATGTTTCATCCTCCTTTGAATACGTATTCAAAAAACTCACCAGACGGTCCACCCGCCATCAATCACCAAGGTTTGGCCTGTCATCATATCCGAACTTCGTGATGCCAGATAGAGCACACCTCCGAATAGGTCTTCCGATTTGGCTAGCCTGCCAAGAGGGATCCTTCCCAATACTTCGCGTCTAAAGGCTTCATCTGCAAACATCGGCTTTGTCATCGGTGTCTCTATGAAAGTCGGGGCTATGGCATTGACATTGATTTGATGGGGCGCCCACTCTAT
This sequence comes from Bacillus sp. mrc49, assembly GCF_002803435.1. Classification (NCBI taxonomy): domain Bacteria; kingdom Bacillati; phylum Bacillota; class Bacilli; order Caryophanales; family Bacillaceae; genus Bacillus; species Bacillus sp. mrc49. Next base: position 9,713 of record NZ_PHNG01000749.1, read on the forward strand.
TGCCAGCGCTTTCGTCAGCTGGGTGATTCCCCCTTTGCTGGAGGAATAGGCTGCCCGCTTGTAATAGCCGACAAATGCCATTTGCGAGGACATATTAATGATTTTCCCTTTTTTCTGGTTGATCATATACTTGCCTGCTGCTTGACTCGTGAAGAATACACTTTTTAAATTAATGTCCAGCACCTTATCCCAATCTTGTGATGTTAACTCTTCCGCTGGCTTTGCCACGTTGATTCCTGCGTTATTTATTAAAATGTCGAGCTGGCCGAAATGCTTGTAGATTCCGTCCATCATCTGTGCCGTGTCTTCCACCTTCGTTAAATCAAAAGGAACGGGTAAAACATTCACGCCAATTCGTTCAATTTCATGTGCAGCTTCTTCGAGTTGCTCTTTATTGCGGGCAACTATGGCGATATGGGCCCCGGCCTGCGCAAGGGTTTTGGCCAAATCTTTGCCGATTCCCTTACTTCCGCCGGTAATGATCGCCACTTTACCGTTTAAATGAAATAATTGATTAATGTCCAATCTATCACCCATCTTTATCTCATCGAAGAGATTTTTGTAAATTCCGGAATGAAGCATTTGCCTTTGAATACGTATTCAAAAAATGGGATGCAATGTTTTGATCGATTACAAACTAAAATATATACAACTTTCCGACTTTTGTAAATAGTTAGATTATTTTTTTATGAAGAAATTTTCACCAAACATACTTGAGGACCACCCCAAAGCCGGTCATGACACTCAGTCTTGTTTTGGGGCTGGTCCTGTTGTACGGCGGATCATCAATTCAGGCTCTAGGAATATTTGGATCGATGCAGCTGCTTCTTCTTCTTTATGTTCAATTAGATATATCAGTTTCTCCAATGCCGTCAACGACATTTCATCCATTTTTTGCGATATGGTGGTCAGCCCGATGAATTCATTGGAAGCGAGCCTTATATTATCAAACCCAACAACGGACAAATCATCCGGGATTTTCATATCGAGGCTGGAGGCTGCTCCTAAGACGGCGAGGGCCATTTGATCGGATGCGGCGATGATTGCTGTCGGCCTGTCTTTTTTCTTCAGCAGTTTTTTCGTGAATGAATAAATTTTATCATAGGAGAATTCACTACTGAAAATCAACTCGTCATCGATTGCATACCCATTGTCCGTAAGCTCTTGTTTATAGCCCATCGTTCGTTCATAAGTCGCTAAGTATTTGGAAGGCCCGGATATTTTCGCAATTTTTTCATGTCCCAATCCCAATAGGTGCTGGACGGCTACCCTCGCCCCTTTGTTATTGTCCATGACGATAAAGTTCACATCCTCGATATCCAGGAAACTATTATATAATAATACCGGAAATCCATTATCATGTAATTTCTTGATTTTTTCAGTATAGTTTTTACTTACACTTGTGAGGATGATTCCGTCCACCCGCTTACCAATCAGCAAATTAATCGCCTGCTCCAGGTTCTCATCTTTATGACCGGTATTGTATACGATTACATCATATTTCAATTGCTGGGCCCTTTCGATGATGACCTCGGCCGTTTCGGCAAAGAACGGATTGGAAATGCTCCCCAATATCAACCCTATGGACTTCGTTCTTTTTTCAACAAGACTTCGGGCAATTTCATCCCTTGTGAACCCCAGTTCTTCAATGACAGCCAGAACTTTTTCACGGGTATGCTTCTTAATATAGGGATAATCATTCAACACCCTCGAAACAGTTGACTGTGAAACACCAGCAATTCTTGCCACATCTTCTGTCGTCAATCTTTTCATACTTATAAAATCCTTTCTACGCATACAAATTGTTATCCTAAAAAACTAAAAACCTAGATATTTTTCATCCTGAACGGTAATCGATTTCCATCTCTTATAATATATCATAATATTACAAATTTTTCTTCCGGTTATGAAATAGGTCCTGGCGTCCGTGAAGCAAAAAAAAAGCCCATCGCTAAAATGGGCACAGTTCAAACAAGTATGGGTCATTGAAACTTTTCCTTCAAAAAGCGATAGAGGCCATCTTCTCTATAGGAATACTCCGTCACTTCATCTGCTTGTTCTTTGACAAGATCAGTGGCGTTTTTCATGGCAATGCAGCGTCCGGCGAATTTAAAGAGCGGAAGGTCATTTTCACCATCACCCACAGCGAGGATATTTTGGGGCTCCACCTGAAAATGCTTCAGCAATATTTGAACGCCCGTTGCTTTCGAAACGCCCTCCACGGTCACTTCCACATTATGATGGGTCGAGGATGCTGTTGTGAAAGCATGCTCCTTCTTGATCCATTCCAGCTCAGCTATCCATTTTTCCATGGTATGGATGTCATTGCTGAAAAAATAGATTTTGGCGACGCTGTCAGTATCCATTTGTTCCACCCATTTTATTTTCCCTTCCATTGCCTCCTGTCTTGAGAGCCATTCATTCTCTTCGACAGTAGCAGGCTTTTGCACCATTCCTTGTTTAACCATATAGCCTTTATCTTTTCGTAACGTCATCCGTGCTCCGTCGTTCGGATGCACTTCGTAATACATCTCTTCCGCTCCCGCTTTCGCAACCAATCGCTCCACAAGTTGTGGCGGCAGGGCGTGTTCGATGATTTGATTGCCTTCAATGAATGCGGACATCCCATTCGCGGTCACCATGGCATCGACGAGCATGTGAGAGGGCACTACGTCTTTCAATTCTTCCAGCGTCCTTCCCGTTGCAATGAACACCAGCTTTCCCCTTTCCCTAAGTTCGCTTATGTACTGGATCAGTGTTTCGTTCACCGTATTGATTTCGTTCAATGTCGTGCCATCCAAATCCAGCACGATTGCTTCAATCGTCATCTACATCACCTCAGAATTGATCATGGAAATGCCAACAGCCCACTCTCATATAGATCATAGGCTGCTGGTTTCGTTCCATTATTTTTCTTCATCATTCAGTATAACATGTTAGGATAATCCTAACAGCTTCATCACACTTAGAATCAGGAGACCGACTACACCGAAGTCGGAATCACCGAATGTCGTACCTTCGAATCCTACATCCCCCAGGAAGACGAGGAGTATCGCCGGCAGGAAGCTAATGATGATACCGTTGGCAAATGATCCGAGCATCGCCCCGCGCCTGCCGCCTGTGGCATTTCCGAACACACCGGCTGCCGCCCCGGTAAAGAAATGGGGAACGAGTCCCGGAACGATGACCTTCAATCCGATTACCGGAAGAAGGAACATCGACAATAATCCAGCTATAAAGCTGAATAGGAACCCAATGATCACGGCATTCGGTGCGAATGGAAAGATGGTCGGACAATCCAGCGCAGGCTTTGTATTTGGCGCGACTTTATCCGCGATTCCCTTGAAGGCTGGGACGATCTCGGCAATCAGCATCCGTACCCCTGCAAGAATGATGTAGACACCGGCTGCAAATGTGATTGCCTGGATGAAAGAAAATACGATGAAGTTCGAGCCGCCGGATAATTTTGTTTCGATATAATCCTGCCCGGCAAACAATGCGACGATCACGAAGAAAATCGTCATGGTTAGGGAGACAGCGACCGATGTGTCCCTCAAGAATCCTAACGATTTAGGCACCTTGATTTGCTCCGTCGTCTTTTCCTTGTTGCCAAACCATTTTCCGACGGTTGCAGAAACGAAATATCCAATCGTCCCGAAGTGGCCGATGGCAAAATCATCGCTTCCGGTGATTTTCCGCACGTATGGCTGAAGGAGCGCAGGGAACAACACCATGCATGCCCCCAACAGAATGGAACCGACCAAGATGAGCGCAACGCCGTCAAGCCCGCCGACCGATAGGGTGACAGCAAGTAAACAAGCCATGAATAAGGTATGGTGTCCCGTCAAGAATATATATTTAAATGGCGTGAAGCGTGCTAGTAAAACATTGACGACCATCCCAAAAACCATGATCAAGGCAGTCGAAGTCCCAAAATCACTTTGTGCCGCTGCAACAATGGCTTCGTTATTCGGGATGACGCCTTGAACATTAAAGGCATGATCGAACATTTGGCTGAATATATCAAGGGCGCCAATGAGTACGGCCGCACCCGCTCCAATGATGATGAAGCCCATAACGGTTTTTAGCGTTCCAGATACAACATCCGCAGCAGCTTTCCGTTGTAACAGCAAGCCGACTAGCGCAAACAGCCCGACCAGTATCG
>NZ_PHNG01000750.1:0-1263 GCF_002803435.1 Bacillus sp. mrc49
TGATCGGAACGACCGTATTTAAAATGGGAACACCGATGGCACTGAACGCGTAGCCAACCAAGAACGCCGCGAGCAGTCCGACCAAAAGACCGACACTGCCAAAAATGATGTCCGTAATCGGTATCTTAACGAGCTGTTCCTCCAGCCACTTCATAAAATAGATCACATGATCTACTGCCCAAAAAGTAATAAGATAAAAGATAATGGCACCCAACAGTACACTTACATAAGGATTGTTTAATAAAGCAATATCATCTGCATGTAAAACAACTAATAATTCAGGAATGAGTATCATACCAAGAGTTCCGCCGACTATTAAGAAGCATGCTTGTATAATGCGTTTTAACATCCCTTTCACCTCCCTCTACTCATTATTGACCAATAAAATAAAATGAAACCTTCGAAAATTCGTTTTCATTATATACGTGAAATTCACTTAAGGATTTAGTGGATTTAGTGGATTTACAAATATGACTCTTCTCTTTTTCGTAATATTAGCCTAGCACCCTGTGTTTTGGGTGTCAAAAATAAGCGCCAATCAATTTCAAGCTAAAATAGGAATTTTTTGAAGTTAAGCTTTACATCCTTCTATTTGTGACCAGCTGGTTTTTTAAAATGCGAAGACCCTCTTTAATTTTATTGGCACGGACTTCCCCAATGCCTTCAACATCATCAAGGTCTTCAACCGAAGCTTTGTTGACTTCGCTAAAGCTTTCGAACTGATTCACTAAATTTTCGATGATCAATACCGGCAGCCGCGGGATTTTATGGAGGATGCGATAACCGCGGGGATGCACGGCTTCATCAAGGTGTATATATCCATGATAGCCCAAAACCTTAAGGAGGATGCTTTCATCCAGTTTTTCCTGCATGGCCAGTTCTTGAAGCCGATAAATGATTTCTTCAGGTTTTTCGTCATTTCTGGAGGTATAATCCTTGATGAGCCATTTTCCCTCCGTTTCTATATCTGCCAGGATTTCATTCATTTGCAGACGGATCAGCCTTCCTTCGGTACCAAGCTCATTCAGGTAGGTAAGCAGCTCCGCCTTGATCCTGAGAACCATTACATAGCGGTGAAATACCTGCAAAAGATCGGCATAGGTCACGATTTCCTCAAACTCGAGCGCTCCCAATACCGAGATGCTCTGCTGGAGGACCACCTTGTATTTTTCCAAGGTTTGAATGGCTAGATTGGCCTTGGCCAGTATGACTCCTATATCTTTGAGGGCATACCGGAAATTCCCCTGATATAACGTGATGACA
>NZ_PHNG01000751.1:0-34129 GCF_002803435.1 Bacillus sp. mrc49
CGGTTAAAAGGTTAGCTGATGAATTGGAAATGCCCGTCATTTCCACGAGCTATGATACCTTCACTGTCGCAACGATGATCAACCGGGCGATTTATGACCAGTTGATCAAAAAGGAAATCTTGCTTGTGGAGGATATCTTGACACCGGTTCAGGAGACGACTTTTTTGACGATCGGTGACAGGGTTCAGACATGGCACGAACTCAATCAGGAGTCAGGGCATAGCCGTTTCCCTGTTGTTGATGACAATATGAAGGTCCAAGGAATGGTCACTTCAAAAGATATCATCGGTCAGGAGGAGTTGACACTCATCGAAAAGGTGATGACGAAAAATCCGTTGACCGTCGGTGATAAAACGAGTGTGGCCTCTTCTGCGCATATGATGGTTTGGGAAGGGATTGAATTGATTCCGGTCGTGAATGACAGTCATATCCTCAAAGGAATCGTGAGCAGGCAGGATGTGCTGAAGGCGCTGCAAATGAGCCAAAGGCAGCCGCAGGTTGGCGAGACGATCGATGATACGATTACGAGTCAGCTTGTGATGACTTCGAACCGGGGGAAAGGTGAGGAAGTGTATAACTATGGCGTCACTCCGCAAATGACCAATTACCTTGGGACGATTTCGAGCGGGGTGTTCACGACATTGGTTACGGATTCAGCGAACCGGGCACTGAGAAGCTACAAGCGGGGTGACTTGGTCGTGGAGAATATGACGATTTATTTCATCAAGCCAGTCCAAATCGACAGTACGCTTGAAATTCACCCGCGTGTTCTTGACGTAGGGCGTAAATTCGGAAAAGTGGATGTCGAGGTGTTTAACCAAGGTAAACTTGTCGGGAAGGCAATGTTAACGTGCCAATTGCTGGACAGATCGTGAAAAATGAATCAAAAAGGATAATCGAAGGTCGATTATCCTTTTTGATTTGCGGCTTCTTCAATCGCATATGGCAGGTAATATTTATACATTTTATAGCCTCCAAAAATGCTGAACAGGCCGACTGAGATGAAAACGGCGGCAATGATATAAGTGGTGGTCGTGTGGAACAGAAAAAGCTGATTGATCCCAAAAAGGGCCACAAACGCCCCTAGGGCAATGGAAGACTTTCCGGAGATCCACTTTTTCTCCATCGGCATTTTGGTGCGTACCGATTTGATTTTATAAAACAGATAGATTCCCAGTGAAAGTACGATCAAGGTGACAAGGATAGGCATCGTTTGAAATTCCCCCAATTTAACATATGTACCTTTTTATTGTAGCGGGAAATTCGTTGGAATGCCACAGTAAACAAGATGAGTCTTCCTATTTCTCCAAATATTTGATTAAATGAAATATATCAACTTAAACTACTAATACATATGTTGGAGGGAGATTTATATGAAAGCTGAGATTTTGGCAGAAATAAAGCGTTATGATACGATCATTCTCCATCGTCATGTCCGTCCGGACCCGGATGCCTATGGTTCACAAGGGGGGCTGGCGGAAATCCTGAAAGCATCTTTCCCTGAAAAACGGATATTCACGGTCGGTAAGGAAGAACCGTCATTGAATTATTTAAGAAGGCTTGATGTGATTTCGGATGAAACGTATCAAGGGGCTTTGGTGATCGTATGCGATACAGCAAATACGGACCGGATTTGTGATGCACGATATAAAACGGGGGATAAGCTGATCAAGATCGATCATCATCCTAATGAAGATCCATATGGAGATATGTTGTGGGTCGATACAACAGCAAGTTCCACATGTGAAATGATTTATGACTTTTACCTGTTCGGCAAAGATCAAGGGTTGAAGATGGTTGACGAAGCGGCACGCCTTCTTTATGCAGGCATCGTTGGCGATACAGGACGCTTCCTATTCCAAAGCACGACGGAAAAGACATTTGACCATGCCGGTGAATTGATCACTTATTCGTTTTCCCGCCCGCAGCTATATCAGGAGATGTACGATGTCAACGAAAGCATCGTCCGCTTGAATGGTTATGTGCTGCAGCATTTTGAAATCCTGCCATATGGGACGGGGAAAATGATCATCACGAAAGACATCCTTGAAAAATTCGATGCTTCGGCATCGGAGGCTTCACAGCTTGTATCCGCGCTCGGCTCGATCAAAAATGTGAAATCATGGGTGTTTTTCATTGAAGAAGATCAAGAAATCAGAGTCCGTTTCCGTTCCAAAGGGCCGATCATCAATACGATCGCCCGGAAATATAACGGCGGCGGCCATCCGCTTGCTGCCGGGGCTTCGATCCATTCCTGGGATGAGGCCGATATGATCCTTGCCGATATGGAAGCGTTGAATAAAGCGGAATGAAAAAAAGGCAAAGGCCAAATCGAATGGGATTTGGCCTTTGCCTTTATGTTTAAGACACCATTCAAGAAGTAGTCCTTTTGAGTTTGATCTCGATATTCATTTTCGTATAAAACATGATTTCGGAAACTTGAAGATGATACCGCTTTTTATTGATGGTCATGATTTTATTCTCGATGGATTTTTTCAATAACATCTTTCCGTTATATACACTCACCACATCCTTGGCGAGCAGAGAGGAAAGGTCGTCCTCTATTAAATCCTCCGCTTCCGCCACACTCAGATGATCGAGGCTGTAATCCGTACCGTTCGTAATCTTCACTTCCACTTCCTGAATCGTTAAAATTTCTTCGTTTTGCTGATTCAATTTTTTATAATCTTGCTCCCAAATGGCGATTTTTCCGTTCAAATCCTTGATTTCTTCCCGCTGCTCGTGAAGGGTCCGGATCTGCTTCTCCTGCTGGACCCCGTGCATATAAAAGAACATCACCCAGCTGAGCAATCCGCCAAGGGCAGCCCCGGCAAAAAAACGCTGCCAGGTGGGTGCCCGATGATAAGGGGGGATCCTCATGGCGAGATATGCTCCTGCGTGAACCAGTTGATGATCAGTGCTCCTGTCTGTGCTCCGCCAAGCGCAGATAGAATCAATAGAACCTGTTTGACGATATCCTTCGTTTCCCCGTGAAAAATGCCGCGCTCAAAATTATAGACCATATCAAAAGTACCTCCGATCGCCGCGACGATGGCCCAAATCCGCAGGCTGTCCGATAATCGGAAAACAGCTGTCATCGGGGCCTGTCCCGTAAAAAAAGCGGCGAGGCCTCCGATTATCGAGCCGCCAAGCAGAACGCCAAGCGATATGAAAAAGCTGTTAAGAAAGGCTGGAACAAAGGCTTCATTCATGTATCATCATCCTTTTTGGCTTGATATTCTTCTATTCCAATTATATGGGGAGTGCAGGGGGAATATGATAGCCTGTGGAAATACGGTGCGATATGGGATTGGAAATGAGAACATATTTTCTTTTTTTGAAATAAACACTATAATGAAAGAAACATGCCTTACAAAGGTGGGAGAAAAAAACGTGTATACTCATCTCCATATTCAGAGCGGATACAGCCTGCTGACAAGCACGGTGAAGATTACGGAACTTGTGGCCAAAGCGAAAGCGGATGGCTGTACAAGTCTTGCCTTGACCGATCGAAATGTCATGTACGGTTCAGTCTATTTTTATAAAGAATGCAAGAGACAGGGAATAAAGCCGATCATCGGGATTCTAGCGGATGTCCTGGATGAATGGGAAGCGGCGCATGGACTTCTGTTATTAGCAAAAAATCTACAAGGATACCAGAACCTGCTTAAGATAAGCAGTGCCATAAAAACGAAATCACCTTCGGGCATCCCGATGAATTGGCTTAAAGGCTACTCCAAGGGATTGATTGCGATCACGCCGGGGGCCGGAGGGGAAATAGAAACGCTGCTAAGGGAAGAAAGGCCGGAAGAAGCCCAACAGGCAGCAAGGAAGTTTCAGCAGATTTTTGGGGCGGATAACTTTTATGCATCGATACAGAGATTGTCGATTGCAAATGAAGAGAAAGGAAACGAAGCCATAAGTCTGCTTGCGAAAGAGTTAGGGATAAAGGTCGTAGCGACGAACCCAGTCTATTATTTGAACGAAAGCGATGCACTTGCCCAAGAAGTGTTGCTGGCGATCGGAAATGGGGATAAGCTCGCTGATGAAGCGCACACGGTGCTTGAATCCAAGCAATATTATTTGAAGAGCCGGGCCCAGATGGCGGAGTTATTTCATGACAGGCCGGATGCACTCGAAAATACGCTCGTTATTGCCGGGCAATGCAACCTGGACATTCCGTTTCACCGGTCCCTGCTGCCTAAGTATCCTACCGAAGCCGGGATGACGGCAGAGGAAATGCTCGAAGCCGTTTGTTTCGATGGGTTGAAGAAGAGGCTGCTGGAGCCGCCCATTCAATATGAAGAGCGGCTGCGATATGAATTGGATGTCATTACTAAGATGAAATTCAGCGATTACTTTTTAATCGTGTGGGACTTCATGAAATTTGCTAAGGATCAGCAAATCCTGACCGGACCTGGAAGGGGATCTGCCGCAGGGTCGATGGTCGCATACGTGCTGTCGATAACGGATGTCGATCCAATCGAGCATTCCTTGCTGTTCGAGCGTTTCCTGAATCCGGAAAGGATCTCGATGCCCGATATCGATATTGATTTCCCGGATAACCGCCGTGAAGAGGTGATTGCCTATGTCGCCAAGAAATACGGCGAATATCATGTAGCTCAAATCATTACGTTCGGTACATTGGCGGCCAAAGCCGCATTGAGGGACACGGGCCGCGTTTTCGGATTGAATTCCAAGGAACAGGAAGCGGTCTCGAAAATGATTCCAAACCGCCTTGGCATAACGCTGCCTGAGGCTTTCAAGGAATCGAAAAGGCTGCGTGATTTCGTTAATGAGAGCAATCAGAATCAAAAGCTTTTTCAAACGGCGCTATTGCTTGAAGGATTGCCTCGCCACACTTCGACTCATGCTGCAGGTGTCGTCATCAGCGACCAGGCTCTGACCGAGCATATCCCGATTTCGGGAGGACATGAGGGCATCCATCTGACGCAGTATCCGATGGACCTTCTTGAAGAGCTTGGACTCCTTAAAATGGACTTCCTGGGACTTCGCAACCTGACGCTCATCGATAATATTATAAAAAATATCCAAAAAGGAACCGGGAGAAAGCTCGATCTGTCCCAAATCCCCATGGATGATCCCGAAACCTTGGCGTTATTAGGGAGAGGCGAAACAACTGGAGTGTTTCAATTCGAATCGGATGGCATCAGGAAGGTTTTGGTCAAGCTGAAGCCGAACCGATTCGAGGATATCGTCGCGGTCAATGCCCTCTACCGTCCAGGTCCGATGGAAAACATTCCATTGTTCATCGAGCGAAAGCATGGTTTGGCGCCAATCGATTACTTGCACGAGGATTTGCGGGATATACTGGAGCCTACATATGGAGTCATTGTCTATCAAGAACAAATCATGCAAATTGCCTCACGTCTGGCCGGTTTTTCACTTGGGGAGGCAGACCTGCTCAGGCGGGCCGTTTCCAAGAAGAAAAAAGATGTGCTGGATCAGGAGCGTCAGCATTTTGTCAGCGGGGCTTTGCAACAAGGATATTCCGAAAAAACCGCGGATGAGATATACTCCTTGATCGTGCGGTTCGCCAATTATGGATTCAATCGCAGCCATGCGGTCGCATACAGTGTCATTGCCTATCAGCTGGGATACTTGAAAACCCACCACACTGAATATTTCATGGCAGCCCTCATGACATCTGTAATCGGGAATGATGAAAAGGTCGCCCAATATATCCGAGAGGCAAAAAAGAAAGGGATTACGGTCCTTGCTCCTTCAATTAACCGGAGCGGTTATCCGTTCATACCGGAAAAGGAAGGAATCCGTTTTAGCCTAGGTGCCATTAAAGGGATAGGCGGTACCGTCTTGAAGGAAATCTTTGCGGCAAGACGGCAAAAGAAATTCGAGGATTTATTCGACTTCTGTTTGCGAGTATCGGGTAAGATCGTCAATAGAAAGGTGCTCGAGGCCCTTGTCAATTCAGGTGCATTGGATGAATTCGGGGAAGACCGTGCTACATTGCTGGCAAGCTTGGATGTAGCGATAAGCCATACTGAATTGGTCAATCCGGACGATGATCTATTCGATATGTTTTCGGATGGCGAATTTTCCCTCAAGCCTAAGTACAATCATGTCGACCCCATTCCGATCGAAGACAAACTGGCATTGGAAAAAAACGCATTGGGACTCTACCTATCGAATCATCCCGTGACCGGCTACAGGGAGCTTTTCCAATACTTCGGCTGTTTGAGCATAGATGAAGCGACCAATAAGAAGGAATCGAAAATCCTGCTTGGCGCCTATATTACATCGGTAAAAACGATAAGGACGAAAAAGGGCGATGTGATGGCATTTTTGAGCGTAAGTGATGAAGAGGGGGATATCGAAGCGGTCGCTTTCCCGAATGTGTATAAACTCCATTCTGCGGAATTGAGCCACGGACAAGTCATCATGCTGCAAGGTACGCTGGAAGAGCGGGATGGGAAAAACCAGCTCCTGATCAAAAGTGTATACCCGCTCGAAAAAGTGAAGCAAATGAAGGAAGAAAAAAATGGAACGATCTTCCTGAAGGTTGAAGCTGACAAGCAAACGAATGACACGCTGCAAAAAATAAAAAAAATTTTACTGCAGCACGGCGGCGAAACGAAGGTCATGCTTTTTTACGAAAGGGAAAACCGCTATGTACAGCTATCTTATTGGGATTGGGTCAATCCTACCGACAGTTTGCTGCAGGCATTAATTGACATGGTCGGAAAAGGGAATGTGGTTTACAAGAAAGAATAACTGTTTTACAACTTTAATAGATATGTTATATTGAAAACAGGCCGCTGTGGTCTGACCACTAGATTTCAGCATATAATATCCGGGTTGCCCAATTCGTTTTAGGAGTGAAAATATGTCATTAAGAGAAGAAGCTTTACATATGCATCGCTTGAATCAAGGGAAATTAGAAACAGTTTCGAAAGTGCCTGTTAGGAATGCAGTGGATTTAAGCCTCGCTTACTCTCCTGGCGTTGCAGAACCTTGTAAAGAAATTTACGATAAGCCTGAAACCGTTTATGATTACACGATGAAAGGGAATACCGTTGCAGTGATTTCCGATGGGACGGCTGTGCTGGGGCTTGGGAACATAGGTCCTGAGGCCGCTTTACCAGTCATGGAAGGTAAAGCCGTTTTATTTAAAAGCTTTGCGGGAGTGGACTCTTTTCCAATTTGTTTAAAAACGACGGATGTGGATAAAATTGTAGAGACCGTTAAATTACTCGAGCCAACATTCGGAGGAGTCAATCTAGAGGACATCGCTGCACCGAATTGTTTTGAAATCGAAGAACGGCTCAAGAAAGAAATGAACATCCCTGTTTTTCATGATGATCAGCACGGTACAGCGATTGTAACTGTTGCCGGTCTTGTAAATGCATTACGCCTTGTCAATAAATCGATATCAGAAATAAAAGTGGTGGCGAATGGCGCTGGAGCTGCCGGCATCGCCATCATTAAATTGCTTTATAGCTATGGCGTTCGTGACATCATCATGTGCGATACGAAAGGTGCCATTTATGAGGGCCGTTCGACAGGCATGAATGATATCAAGGAACAAGTGGCCAAAGTGACCAATCGAAATAAGGTTTCAGGACCTTTGGAAGCGGTCATCCATGACGCGGATGTATTTATCGGCGTTTCTGCCGCAGGTGCATTGACTAAAGAAATGGTTTCAACGATGAACCGGGATGCGATCATCTTTGCGATGGCCAATCCGGATCCGGAAATCATGCCTGAAGATGCGAAAGCTGCAGGTGCAAGAGTGGTTGGTACGGGTCGTTCGGATTTCCCGAATCAGGTTAATAACGTTCTTGCATTCCCTGGGATTTTCCGCGGAGCATTGGATGTACGTGCGACACATATCAATGAAAAGATGAAGGTAGCGGCTGTAAAGGCTATTGCCGGTTTAATACAAGAACATGAGCTGAATGAAGATTATGTGATTCCTGCTCCTTTTGATGAGAGGGTGGCTCCTGCCGTTGCATCTGCTGTTGCGAAGGCAGCAATGGAAACGGGAGTGGCCAGAATTCATGTAGATCCTGAGGAAATTAAAGAAAAAACAAGGAAATTAGCGATCATTGGAAAAAGTGAGGAATAATTAATTTGAAGGATCGTACTTCTTCATCCAAAATTTATCTCGATGTCGTTGAGAGCCTTCGTAGAATGATTGAAGCGGACAGCCTCTTGCCTGGGGATAAAATCCCCTCGGAAAGGGAGCTGTCGGATCGTTTGAATGTCGGCCGTTCCTCAGTCCGTGAGGCATTGCGTGCCTTGGAGCTATTAGGGTTGATTGAAACGAGGCGTGGTGAAGGGACGTTTATCAGGGATTTCCAGGAGCATAAGCTAGTCGAGCTTCTGGGAACCTTTTTTTTGCAAGACAAAAAGGTACAAGAAGACTTGGCTGAAACGAAACGGTTGATTGAAATCGACTGTTTGAGGATCGTCGCTTTCTTCACAACGGCCGAAGAAATCAAGCGGCTGATGAGCTGGGTCAAAGCGGAGGAGTTCCGTGATGACGACTTCTTCTTAAGAATTGCGATATTGAACCGAAACCGATTACTGGAAAGAATCTGGCGCATTGTCAACAGCTATGCTAGAACATCAGAGATGGTGCTGGGTAATGTGGAAAAAGAAGATTATCTGTCACTTCTTACATATTTGCTCGAACGGGATGAAGAAAAAGCTATCGAAACGTATCTTATTAGAATCAGAAATATGTCGAAGGACGAGTGACAACTTTTTACACGATACTGATTTCATTTCTGATATAGTTTGTACCAAGTATCATAAAATAGATAATTGGTGGTAAAGGGAGGATTAAGCTTGCTTAAAGAGCTATTTGCGAAGTCTAAGAAGAAATATGCAACGGTTCCTTTAGATCGGGAGAAACAAGATGTACCAGAAGGAATTATGACTAAATGCCCCGGCTGTAAAAAAATCATGTATACGAAAGAATTATTGAAAAACAAGAAAGTCTGCCTCCACTGCGGGTTCCATCATTCGATGTCTTCACATGAACGAATCGAATGTTTATTTGATGCCGGCAGTTTCAAGGAATTCGATAAAGAAATGATTTCCGTCAATCCGCTTGGATTCCCGGATTACTTGGATAAATTGGAGAAGGATAAAAAGAAGGCCAAAATTAACGAGGCGGTCGTTACAGGAGTGGGGACCATCAATGGGTACCAAGTTTCGACAGCCATCATGGATTCCAATTTCCGGATGGGAAGCATGGGGTCGGTCGTTGGCGAAAAAATTACCCGTGCCATCGAACGCGCAGGTGAATTGAAGATCCCGTTCATCATATTTACAGCATCTGGCGGCGCCCGGATGCAGGAAGGCGTACTGAGCTTGATGCAGATGGCCAAGACAAGCGCTGCCCTCAAGATGTTCAGCAATGAAGGCGGCTTGATCGTATCGATGATGACCCACCCAACTACGGGCGGTGTTTCGGCAAGCTTCGCTTCACTTGGTGATATTAACCTTGCGGAACCGGGTGCCTTGATCGGTTTTGCCGGGCGCAGGATCATAGAACAGACGATCCATGAAGAACTTCCAGAAGACTTCCAAACGTCCGAGTTTCTGATGAAGCACGGTCAATTGGATGCGGTCGTTAAACGTACTGAATTGAAAGAAACCTTGACGACGATCCTAAAAATCCATGCCCCGGGTGGTGAATGGTCATGATATATGAATTAGAGTTCGAGCGTCCCGTTACGGAACTGAGAAATAAGATTAAAGAGCTGAAGGCACTTACGAAAAATGCTGACGTGGATCTTACGGTTGAAATCGAAACCTTGGAAAAACGTTTGGAAAAGCTGGAAGCGGATATTTATGATCATTTAAAACCGTGGGATCGAGTGCAGATTGCCCGGCATCCGGCCCGCCCTACAACGCTTGATTACATCCCGTTATTATTCAATGACTTCATCGAGTTTCATGGTGACCGCTATTATGGGGACGATGAGGCGATTGTCGCTGGAATCGCCCAGTTCGATGGTCGGTCCGTGACCGTCATCGGTCATCAGCGCGGCAAGGATACGAAGGAGAATATCCGTCGTAACTTTGGCATGCCCCATCCAGAGGGCTATCGAAAAGCGCTGCGCTTGATGAAACAGGCCGAAAAATTCAATCGGCCGATCATTTGCTTCATCGACACGAAGGGAGCATTCCCTGGGAAGGCTGCAGAAGAACGCGGTCAAAGCGAAGCCATTGCAAAAAACCTTTTTGAAATGGCCGGGCTGAAGGTGCCGGTCATCAGCATTGTCATCGGCGAAGGCGGAAGTGGCGGTGCCTTGGCACTTGGAGTTGGAGATCGGATTTTCATGCTTGAGAATTCAACATACTCGGTCATTTCTCCTGAAGGGGCTGCTGCGTTATTATGGAAAGATGCTTCCCAGGCTAAAAGAGCTGCTGAATCGATGCAGATTACGGCTCCTGACTTGAATCGCTTAGGGGTCATCGATGAAATCATCCCGGAAGTAAAAGGCGGCGCCCACCGGAATGCAAATGTTCAGGCAGAAGCCATAAAGGAAACTCTGAAACGTTCATTTAATGAGCTCCTCCCATTGAAAAGTGAAGATCTCATCAACCAACGTTACATGAAATTCAAGAAAATCGGTGAATATGAATTCGCAAAACAATCTGAGGGGAAACCTGAGGACGTAAAACAGCATTCATAAACATCTGTAAAGGAAAAAACGTGCTGCCTGGGGCAACACGTTTTTTCAGCCTTTCGCACGGAGCGGTAAGTCGCTAACCAACCCGCTAAAGCTATATGATTGTATGAAGAATGTAAAGATTTGCGCCATATTACTTCAATTTCTGAACAGAATCGGTTAGTCTAATAACATCAAGTGACCATAAGTTGAAATAGTTACTGCTTATTGAAGCTTGAAAAAGGGTACAATGGTATATAAGGGCTTAAATTTGATTAGTGTTGTAGAGAGGTGACATTTATGAAAAGAATAGGTGTATTGACAAGCGGAGGAGATTCTCCAGGCATGAATGCGGCAGTCCGAGCGGTTGTCCGGAAAGCCATTTTTCATGAAATGGAGGTCTTCGGGATTTATCATGGCTATCAGGGGTTGATTAACGGGGATATAAGGCAGCTTGAACTTGGATCTGTCGGTGATATCATCCATCGCGGGGGTACGATGCTACATACAGCTCGCTGTCTCGAATTCAAGACAGAGGAGGGCCAGCTAAAAGGAATAGAACAATTGAATAAATTTGGGATCGAGGGCCTTGTCGTAATAGGCGGCGATGGTTCTTACATGGGAGCCAAGGCATTGACTGAAAGGGGCTTTCCTTGTATAGGGGTTCCTGGAACGATTGATAATGACATACCTGGGACAGACTTTACGATCGGCTTCGATACGGCTCTGAATACCGTCATCGATGCCATCGATAAAATCCGTGATACGGCTACTTCTCATGAACGGACTTATGTTGTTGAAGTAATGGGAAGAAATGCTGGGGATATTGCACTTTGGGCCGGACTGGCCGGAGGCGCGGAAACGATCCTTTGCCCGGAGTATGATTACGATATGGAAGATTTGGTCGGGAAGTTGAATCGCGGGCATGAACGCGGCAAAAAACATAGCATCATCATCGTTGCGGAAGGTGTCGGGAGTGCTGTCGATGTTTCCAGGAAAATTGAGGAAAAGGCAGGAGTCGAAACACGCGTGACGGTTCTTGGCCATGTTCAGCGGGGCGGATCTCCTTCCGCAAACGACCGTGTCCTCGCAAGCAGACTCGGTGCCAGAGCCGTGGAATTGCTTTTGGAGGGCAAAGGGGGCCGAGCTGTCGGGATAGAGCAGAATCGGCTTGTCGACCATGGTATCATCGATGTCCTAGGTAAACAGCATACAATTGACAAGAAAATGTATGATTTATCATCCGAGCTATCCATCTAGGCAATCAGTATCGTCCAATGAACAGATTGAAGAATTCCGTAAAAAAATAGAGACAAATTACACTACGCCCCTGTCACCATAAGTTGGACAGGCGGCGAGTTTTCAAGGAGGAGCACACCATGCGAAAAACCAAGATTGTTTGTACGATCGGCCCCGCAAGTGAAAGCATCGAAAAGCTGGTTCAATTAATAGAAGCGGGGATGAATGTGGCTCGGCTTAACTTTTCTCATGGCAATCATGAAGAACATGCGGCCAGAATCAGCAACATAAGGGAAGCTAGCGAAAAATCAGGGAAACAGGTAGCGATCCTGCTGGACACAAAAGGACCTGAAATACGCACCAATAACATGGAGAACGATTCCATGGAGCTAGTAGCCGGTAACGAAGTCATCATTTCCATGACGGAAGTGCTTGGAACGCCAGAGAAATTTTCCATTACTTATGAAGGACTTCTTCATGATGTCCACACCGGATCGAAAATCCTGTTGGATGATGGATTGATCGGTCTTGAAGTATTGAAGATTGATGAAGCAAGAAAAGAGATCCATACAAAAATATTGAATAGCGGTACCCTGAAGAACAAAAAAGGTGTCAATGTGCCTGGTGTGTCGGTCAATTTGCCGGGCATCACGGGGAAAGACGAACAGGATATCTTGTTTGGGATTGGACAGGGTATCGATTTTGTCGCGGCATCATTTGTACGGAGAGCCTCCGACGTCCTTGAAGTGCGTGAATTACTGCAGCAAAATGGAGCGGAGCATATTCAAATCATCCCTAAGATCGAAAACCAGGAAGGCGTCGACCGTCTTGATGAAATCCTCGAAGTTTCAGATGGCTTGATGGTGGCTCGTGGAGACTTGGGTGTGGAAATTCCTGCTGAAGAAGTGCCGCTAGTCCAAAAGCAAATGATCAAAAAGTGCAACAACGCCGGAAAACCAGTCATTACGGCTACACAAATGCTTGATTCCATGCAGCGTAACCCAAGGCCGACACGTGCTGAAGCAAGTGACGTCGCCAACGCCATCTTTGATGGAACGGATGCCATCATGCTGTCAGGAGAAACAGCTGCGGGAACTTATCCTGTAGAAGCGGTGCAAACGATGCATAACATTGCATCACGTGCTGAATCTGCGCTTAATTATCGGGATATATTATCAATCAGAAGTAAAGTGAACCGCCATAATGTCACGGATGCCATCGGTCAGTCGGTTGCCCATACTGCACTTAATCTTAATGCCGGAGCGATCATCACGCCTACCGAAAGCGGTCATACGGCAAGGATGATTTCTAAATATCGCCCTAAAGCACCAATCATTGCGGTCACGTCCAATGACCATGTTTCTAGAAGCCTTGCGTTAGCTTGGGGAGTTTATCCGCAAATCGGACCTAAGGCGACAACTACGGATGAAATGCTTCAAACGGCGATCGATGAAAGCCTGCACTCAGGTTTAGTATCACATGGAGATTTAGTGGTCATAACTGCCGGCGTCCCTGTCGGTGAAACGGGTACGACTAACTTGATGAAGATTCATGTATTGGGAGAGGTTCTTTTGAAGGCGCAAGGAATCGGCAGGAAATCCGCAAAAGGCCAAGTGGTCATAGCGAAGAATGCCAAGGAAGCTTTGGAAAAAGTAACGGAAGGATCCGTATTGGTTACGATCGGTTCCGATCGGGATATGATGCCGGCCATTGAAAAATGTGCAGCATTAATTACCGAAGAAGGCGGATTGACAAGTCATGCCGCTGTCGTGGGCGTCACTCTGGGCATTCCTGTCATCGTGGGCGCTGAAGACGCGACCAAAGCCTTCAAGGATGGACAAAGAGTAACTGTCGATTCAGGCCGTGGCGTCATTTATGATGGACATGCCAACGTTTTATAGAATGAAATTTTTGGCTCATTCCAGCCGATGAGGTAAGATGGGTGTACCGTACCAGAAATGGGCTGTGCAGGAGGAAAGTAAATGAGATATTTTTTATTCTTTATCATTGCGATGCCGGTCGTTGAAATCATTGTCCTATTGCTGTCAGGAAAGGTGATTGGCTTTTGGCCTACGCTGTTCCTGATCATAGCCACTGGTTTAATCGGAGCCTATCTTGCTAAAAAGCAAGGGATGGAAACATGGAGAAAGGCACAGGAGCAGATCCGTTATGGAATGATGCCTGGAAATGAAATCATTGATGGGATCTGTATTTTTATCGGAGCTGCCCTGCTGCTGTCCCCAGGTCTCATCTCGGATATCATGGGATTGATCCTTGTGTTTCCGCCAACCCGGAATCTCCTCAAACCGATCGTTATCCGGTTTCTTATGAACAGGATGAACAAAGGAAAAGTCACCGTCATCCGGCATAAGTAATATAAGGCTGTTTAAGGGCTCACGCTTTTAAACAGCCTTTTTATTTTTGGGAAAGGAAATCATTGAAAGCATCCCGGAGTTTCTCCAGGGATGTTTTTTTATTTCATGGGAGAAAACGCGCCCTGTTTTCACCACTAAAGTATGAAAGGGAATGGCTGAATAGTGAGGAACACCTAGTGAAAACGTTGATAAACCAGGCTTTTTTTACCTTGTTCTCATTTTTCTGAATTTTTTAGAAAAAACTGGTGACAAATTTATACAACGTGTTATATAATACAAACAGGAAATGAAACAACTGTATTATAACATAGGGGAATTGGAAAGGAAGTGGAGAGGCAACATGATTACGGAAGCAAAAGGCTTACAAATTACAGGCAATGTTAAGCCGGGATATGAACAAATACTTACAGCGGAAGCTCTACAATTCATTGAAAGAATCGAGCGGCATTTCGGTGAAAGAAGAAAGGAACTTCTAGAACGGCGCCTTAGCGTTCAAGAAGACTTGAATCAAGGCAAGCTTCCTGATTTTCTTGTAGAAACGAAGCATGTTCGCGAAAGTGATTGGACTATTGCCCCACTCCCGCACGACCTGCAAGACCGCAGGGTTGAAATTACCGGGCCAGTCGACCGTAAGATGATCATCAATGCGATGAATTCCGGTGCCAATGTTTTTATGGCCGACTTTGAAGACGCCAACTCACCCACTTGGGAAAATTGCCTGGATGGTCAGCTGAATTTGCGCGATGCAATCAGGGGTACGATTTCATTCGATAATCAAAATGGGAAGGTATATGAATTAAAGGGAAAAACAGCTGTACTGAAGGTAAGGCCCCGCGGCTGGCATTTAGAAGAAAAACACGTTCTTTTGGATGGACAGCCAATATCAGCTAGCATCTTTGACTTTGGCCTTTACTTCTACCATAACGCAAAAGCATTGATGGAAAAACAAAGCGGCCCATATTTCTACCTGCCCAAAATGGAAAGCCATCTGGAAGCAAGACTGTGGAATGATATTTTCGTATATGCACAGAACGATTTGAGAATCCCGCAAGGAACCATCAAGGCTACGGTGTTGATAGAAACGATTCTTGCCGCATTTGAAATGGACGAAATTCTGTACGAGCTGAAAGAGCATTCGGCTGGCTTGAACTGTGGGCGCTGGGATTATATCTTTAGTTTCTTGAAAAAATTCCGTCACTCGGATGAAGTCATTTTCCCTGATCGCCTTCAGGTCACGATGACTGTACCGAACATGAGGGCCTATTCCTTATTGGCGATCAAAACGTGCCACACTCGTAATGCCCCGGCAATCGGGGGAATGGCCGCACAAATCCCGGTGAAAAATGATCCGGTCAAGAATGCTGAGGCTTTTGCAAAAGTCCGTGCCGATAAAGAGCGTGAGGCAAGGGATGGCCACGATGGAACCTGGGTGGCGCATCCAGGGATGGTGAGCACGGCGAAAGAGGTCTTTGACCTGCTTGTACCGAAACCGAACCAAATTTACCGGAAACGTGAAGATGTCCATGTAACGGCGCATGAGTTACTCGCAGTACCCGAAGGAACCATCACTGAAGCAGGATTGAGGACGAACATTAATGTAGGCATCCAATATATTGCCTCTTGGTTAAGCGGCAGAGGGGCAGCACCAATTAATAACTTAATGGAAGATGCAGCGACGGCCGAAATTTCAAGAGCTCAAGTTTGGCAATGGATCCGCCATCCAAAAGGGATTCTCGATGATGGCAGGAACATAGACGAGGCATTATTCCACCAAATCAAAGCAGAGGAATTGGCATCGATTAAATCGGAGGTAGGGGAAGAAACCTTCCAAACAGGAAAGTTCGCGGAAGCTACTAAACTATTTGAAGAATTGATTGAAGCTGATGAGTTTGCTGATTTCTTAACCAATCCGGCATACAAGCAATTATCTTAATTTTTAAAATACTCATATAAAACAGGAGGAAATGACAATGAAGAATGAAAGAGCGCAACAATTACAACAAAGCTGGGAAAACGACTCACGGTGGACTGGAATCAAACGACCTTATACGGCTGAAGAAGTGATTAAATTAAGAGGATCGATCGATATCGAACAAACATTGGCCCGTCGTGGTTCCGAAAAATTATGGAATCTTTTGAAAACGGAGGATTTCATCAATGCATTGGGAGCGTTGACTGGCAACCAGGCCATGCAACAGGTGAAGGCCGGTTTAAAAGCGATTTACCTTAGTGGCTGGCAAGTGGCAGCCGATGCTAACATTGCCGGGCAAATGTACCCGGATCAAAGTCTTTATCCGGCCAATTCCGTGCCGCAAGTGGTTAAACGCATTAATCAGACACTTCAGCGTGCAGATCAAATCAGCTTTGCTGAAGGGAAAGATGATATTGACTGGTTCGCTCCAATCGTGGCGGATGCTGAGGCTGGTTTTGGCGGCTCGCTTAATGTTTTTGAATTAATGAAAGGCATGATTGAAGCCGGAGCAGCTGGCGTTCACTTTGAAGACCAACTTTCCTCCGAGAAAAAATGCGGTCACTTAGGCGGCAAGGTTCTTCTTCCGACCCAAACGGCCGTGCGTAATTTGGTTTCCGCCCGTTTGGCAGCCGACGTAATGGGGACACCGACGATTTTGATTGCTCGTACGGATGCAGATGCTGCCGATTTGATCACCGATGATATCGATCCGGTGGATGCGCCTTTCATTACAGGTGAAAGGACTCCAGAAGGGTTCTACCGTACGAATGCAGGTCTGGACCAAGCCATTGCACGCGGTTTGGCATATGCACCGTATGCCGACCTGATCTGGTGCGAGACGTCGGAACCTAATCTGGCTGACGCCCGCCGTTTTGCGGAAGCGATCCATGCAGAGTTCCCGGGGAAACTGCTAGCTTACAATTGTTCACCATCATTCAACTGGAAAGCGAAATTAAGCGATGAAGAAATTGCCACCTACCAAGTCGAATTAGGGAAATTGGGTTACAAATTCCAATTCGTTACACTTGCAGGCTTCCACTCATTGAATCACAGCATGTTCAATCTTGCTCTAGGTTATAAAGAGCGCGGCATGGCTGCATACTCTGAACTGCAGCAGGCTGAGTTCGCCAGTGAAGCGGAAGGGTATACGGCAACACGTCATCAACGTGAAGTGGGAACGGGTTATTTCGATGAAGTGGCACAAGTCGTTTCAGGAGGAACCTCGTCCACGACGGCACTTGCCGGTTCTACTGAAGCAGAGCAATTCGAGACTTCGAAATAAGCTTGATATATAAAAAATCCGCCTCGATCCGAGGCGGATTTTTATATGATATCAGGAGAATGCTATCTATATATTGATGATTGTTCTTATGTGGTCTTTTTTGTATCCGTGCCGATGATGAAGGTCAAAATGGCCTTGAAGACATGGGCCCGCTGAAGTGTATTGAAGATCACGAGTACGACAGGGCCCGCTATCAGTCCTAGGAACCCGATCAATTTGAAGCCGATGAACAGGGCGATGAGAGTGGCAAGCGGATCGAGACCGATACTGGAAGAGAGAACCTTTGGCTCTATCAACTGACGTTGGACGACAACGATTATGTAAAGCACGGACAATCCGATTGCAAGACTCGTATTTCCGACGATGAACTCGAAAATGATCCATGGAATGAAGATTGTGCCCGTCCCTAAATAAGGAATGATATCGACCAAGCCGCAAATTAGGGCAATCGTAATCGAATAATTAACCCCTAAAATGAGAAACCCGATCAAAATCGTGACAGTCGTCAATGAGACAAGCGTGAATTGTGCACGGATGAAGCCGAATAAGGCCCGTTTCAAGTCCCTGAACAAACGCTTGGCACCTGAAAAAATCTTATCGGGCAGCACACGGCTGGTCATCCTGCCAAAGGTGTCCCAATCCTTGCTGATGAAGAAAGTGCCCAGCAGCGTAAAAAGGAGTGCTGTTGCAGTGGTTGGGAACCAGCCGATGATAGTGGGTATATTCTTCAAGAACGCTTGAATGAACCCGCTTACTCCTGTAGTGATGGATTCGCCGATGTTTTGGATATTCTTGAGGACGGTATCCTGCTGGTCGACATCCAAATTATTGAACATCGCCGCGATTTGGTTGTATAAAGGGATGATGGTGGTGGCGATGTAGGACTCTATATAGTCCACGATCGTTTCGATATGTTCAGGGATGACTCCTGCAAGGTAATTGGTACCGGAGATGATTTCGGTAACCAGCAGGGTGATGAGCCCCGCAAATATCAGAAAAATGAGTAAGAGGGAAACGAATACGGCAAACCCCCGTGGTAACCTGCCTTTCTTTTCGAAGAAAGTGACAAGCGGATTCATCAAGAATGCGATTACCATGGCGATGATGAATGGATATGTATATTTGGATAAATAAAACAAGGCAATCCCACCTAAGATCACCCCGCCGATGACGAGCAAAGAACGAATGAAGCGATACATATAAACTGGATTCAAGACATATCCTCCTTCTATCATAAAGTTTGTATTATAATTGTAACGAGAATGGAAATGAAAGGAAAGATTCTTTCGTCCTTCGATGTAACTTTTTACAAGAATTGTCCTCTCCATTAACAAGGAAAGAGGGAGTTTTGCTATGTTAAAATAATAAAATAATAAAAAGAATGGAGTCGAAGGCATAATGGTAAACGGACCTATCGCATTTTTAATATTGCTTGCAGCGATCGGCTGGTTCGGGAAAAATACATCGCTGATCATG
Organism: Bacillus sp. mrc49; assembly: GCF_002803435.1. Taxonomy (NCBI): domain Bacteria; kingdom Bacillati; phylum Bacillota; class Bacilli; order Caryophanales; family Bacillaceae; genus Bacillus; species Bacillus sp. mrc49. The sequence continues at coordinate 19,012 of NZ_PHNG01000751.1, forward strand.
GCTGCAGGTTTTCTGCTGATCATGAAAGTGGTTGGTCTTGACGCTAAGGTTTTCCCCTATCTCGAGGCGAAAGGAATCAATTTGGGGGTCACGATCATCACCATTTCCGTACTGATACCGATCGCGAATGGGGCAATCGGGTTCAAGGAGCTCGGAGATGCGGTTAAATCCCCGTATGCCTGGATCGCGCTTGCATCCGGAATAGCGGTTGCGCTTATAGCAAAAAATGGGATTACACTATTATCACATGATCCCCACATCACCACGGCCCTTGTTTTTGGGACGATTCTTGCGGTAGCCTTATTCAAGGGCGTTGCCGTTGGTCCGTTAATCGGGGCTGGCATTGCTTATTTATGCATGCAGATCTTCAATTTTTTCAAATGAAGAAGGAAGCGGATGACCAAAAACCTCGACCGTCATGGAAATGGAATTATTCTATTTAATGTTTCATTTATTCTGCTTTGTAACGGAATTCTCGAAAAAACGTTAGAGGCCTTCTTTGAAAATGCAAGAGAATATGTAGCTAATTCTTCTGATAAAATAATAATTTTTTCACATTTTAAGTGCTTTTCATTCCCAAAAAAGTGTTTATTGTTTATAATAATGATGTAACTGCTCAGGATTATTAAAATTGGGATTCAGAATATCCATGATATTTTGAGGAATCTTAAAAAAGATGTAGTTATTGAGCAAGCGCTCACTAGGAATGGCTACAAGCATTAAATTTTTAGATCTTATCTTAAGGTTTAGCGTACATTTTACTATTGTGGGGTTTTATTTCTGTGAACGCTTCCAACTTTAAGATGTATGTCTTCTGCTAAAAAATAGATGGTTGTATTCAATAGCTAATCTCTTGGAAGCGCTATATTTATACGCAATGAGCAAGGACATAGGGGAATATTCAGGAAAAGGAGAGATTTAGTATGACAGCAACAAAAGGTCTTGAAGGTGTGGTAGCAACAACTTCATCAGTAAGCTCCATCATCGACGATACATTAACGTATGTAGGTTATGACATCGACGATTTGGCTGTAAATGCATCATTCGAAGAAGTAATCTATCTATTATGGCACGGAGCTCTTCCGACCAAAAGCCAATTAGAAGAATTGACTAAACAACTTGCTGAAAATGCTGAAATTCCAGCTGAAGTGGTTAATCATTTCAAAACTTACCCAATTGATAAAGTGCACCCAATGGGAGCTCTTCGCACAGCCGTTTCCCTACTTGGTCTATATGATGAAGAGGCAGACGTAATGAGTGAAGATGCTAACTATCGTAAAGCCATCCGCATCCAAGCTAAAATCCCTACATTGGTAACAACTTTCGCTCGTATCCGTCAAGGAAAAGAATCGATTGCACCGCGTACAGATTTAAGCTTTGCTGCTAACTTCTTATATATGTTAAGCGGCAATGAACCGACGGCAATCGAAGAAGAAGCATTCAACAAAGCGTTGGTCCTTCATGCTGACCATGAATTGAACGCTTCTACATTCACGGCACGTGTTTGTGTGGCTACATTATCCGATATCTATTCCGGTGTTACTTCTGCCCTTGGCGCTTTAAAAGGGCCACTTCACGGCGGAGCTAACGAACAAGTCATGAAAATGCTTACGGAAATCGGTTCCGTTGAAAATGTAGAGCCTTACATCAACGAAAAATTAGCCAATAAAGAAAAAATCATGGGCTTTGGCCACCGTGTATACCGTAAAGGCGATCCGCGTGCCAAGCACCTTAAGGAAATGTCCCAAAAATTGACGGAGCTTACTGGACAACCTCAATATTATGATATGTCCATTAAAATCAATGACATCGTAACGGGTCAAAAAAATCTTCCGCCAAACGTGGATTTCTATTCCGCTTCGGTATACCATAGTCTAGGTATCGAGCACGACCTATTTACACCAATCTTTGCTGTGAGCCGTGCTTCAGGCTGGATCGCTCATATCCTTGAGCAATATTCCAACAACCGTTTGATCCGTCCGCGTGCAGACTATGTTGGACCAGGTATGCAAAAATACGTACCGATTGAAAAACGCTAAGTAAAAGTTTTTCGAAACTTATTTTTATTTCAACGGATTTGTAGTAAATTAATAGATGTGAGTAAAAAGGGTTAGTGGTGCTGCCTGCTTTAAAGGTGGACCATCTAACCTTTGAATTTGAATCGGAGGTAAGAGACATGACACAAAGCCAAAAAATCACAGTTACTAACGGTGCTCTTAACGTGCCAAACAACCCAATCGTTCCTTATATCGAGGGAGACGGAATCGGTCCTGATATCTGGGCAGCAGCTTCTCGCGTTTTAGACGCAGCAGTTGAAAAAGCCTACAATGGCGAAAAGAAAATCGAATGGAAAGAAGTTTTAGCTGGACAAAAAGCATTTGACCAAACAGGCGAATGGCTTCCACAAGAAACTCTAGATGTCATTAACGAATATCTGATCGCTATTAAAGGACCTCTTACAACTCCAATCGGTGGCGGTATCCGTTCATTGAACGTTGCATTGCGTCAAGTATTGGACTTATTCGTATGTCTTCGCCCAGTACGTTACTTTGAAGGTGTACCTTCTCCAGTAAAACGTCCGGAAGACACTGATATGGTCATCTTCCGTGAAAACACTGAAGATATCTATGCAGGCATCGAGTATGCTAAAGGTTCTGATGAAGCGAAGAAATTAATCGATTTCCTACAAACTGAATTCGGTGTTACAAACATCCGTTTCCCAGAAACTTCAGGTATCGGGATCAAACCGATTTCCGAAGAAGGAACAAAACGTCTTGTTCGCTCTGCACTTAACTATGCGATCAAAGAAGGCCGTAAATCATTAACGCTTGTTCATAAAGGGAACATCATGAAATTCACGGAAGGCGCATTCAAAACTTGGGGCTATGAAGTTGCTGAACAAGAATTCGCCGACAAAGTGTTCACATGGAACCAATATGACAAAATTAAAGACGCAGAAGGCACTGAAGCTGCTAACCAAGCACAATCTGCTGCTGAAGCTGAAGGCAAAATCATCGTTAAGGATTCCATTGCTGATATCTTCTTACAACAAATCCTGACTCGTCCAAAAGAGTTTGATGTTGTTGCAACAATGAACTTGAACGGAGATTACATTTCAGATGCATTGGCTGCACAAGTTGGCGGAATCGGTATCGCTCCAGGAGCAAACATCAACTACGAAACTGGACATGCCATCTTCGAAGCAACTCACGGAACGGCTCCGAAATATGCTGGCCTTGATAAAGTTAACCCATCTTCAGTTCTTCTTTCAGGCGTTCTTTTACTTGAACACCTTGGCTGGAACGAAGCTGCTAACAGCATCACGAAATCAGTTGAACAAACGATCGCTTCTAAAGTTGTTACATATGACTTTGCCCGCCTAATGGAAGGTGCAACAGAAGTTAAATGTTCCGAGTTCGCTGACGAGCTTATCAAAAACCTTAAATAATAATCTTTGCTTATGATGCTTTCCGGAAAAGTTCCTCTGCGGGTTCTTTTCCGGAAGGCTTATATGTGTACATGAGGACGTTGTTAGTATTCCGAAAATTCAATCAATTCAAGGAGGAAATAATATGTCTAAGCGTAAAAAGATCACAGTGGTCGGTGCAGGCTTCACGGGTGCTACGGCAGCATTCCTGGCAGCCCAAAAGGAACTTGGCGATATCGTGTTAGTCGATATTCCGCAAGCTGAAAGCCCTACAAAGGGTAAAGCGCTTGATATGGCGGAAGCAGGTCCCGTCCTAGGCTTCGATGCTAACATCATCGGCACTTCCGATTATGCCGATTCAAAGGATTCCGACGTAGTCATCATCACTGCTGGTATTGCTCGTAAGCCAGGTATGAGCCGTGACGACTTAGTTCAAACCAACCAAAAAGTTATGATATCCGTAACTAAAGAAGTGGTTAAACATTCTCCGAATACAACCATCATCGTTTTGACCAACCCAGTAGATGCCATGACGTACACCGTTTATAAAGAATCAGGTTTCCCCAAGGAGCGCGTAATCGGACAATCAGGTGTTCTTGATACAGCCCGATTCCGTACATTCGTAGCACAGGAATTGAACTTGTCCGTTAAGGACGTGACTGGTTTCGTACTTGGCGGACACGGGGATGATATGGTTCCCCTTGTACGTTATTCTTATGCGGGCGGTATTCCTTTGGAAACATTGATCCCCCAAGAACGTTTGGATGCAATCGTGGCACGTACCCGTACTGGCGGCGGGGAAATCGTGAACCTTCTTGGAAACGGCAGCGCCTATTATGCACCTGCTGCGTCCCTGGTGGAAATGGCTGAAGCGATCCTCAAAGACCAACGCCGTGTTCTTCCGTCAATCGCCTATCTTGAAGGTGAATACGGATTCGAAGGAATTTACCTTGGTGTGCCGGCTGTATTAGGTGCTAACGGCATTGAACGAATTATCGAACTTGAATTGACTGAAGATGAAAAAGCTGCTCTTTCCAAATCGGTTGAATCAGTTAAAGCAGTCATGCAAGTCCTTCAGTAAGGGAGACGTGTAGGTTCCCTTGATCAAATGCCCGGACATGGAGGGTAGGCCAATGCCTATCTCCCCATATTCGGGCTGTTTTTTTTACCGACTCATTGGGGACAATGATAAGTGGAATATGATCGATGATTTTTTTTATGTGTAAATTTCAGATAATATTCTTTATAATGGAATTGGATGAGTAGACTGAAGAATTTGGTCTATGGGGTAATACATATTGCAGGAGGATCTAATGTCAAAGAAAATTCTCGTAGTGGATGATGAACAATCGATCGTTACCTTACTTCAGTACAACCTAGAACAAGCAGGCTATTCGGTGATCACGGCTTTGGATGGAGAAGAAGGCCTTCAGGCTGCCGTGGATGTACGTCCCGATTTGGTCGTATTGGATTTGATGCTTCCTAAAATGGATGGGCTTGAGGTATGTAAACAGCTCCGCCAGCAGAAAATCAATATACCGATTCTGATGCTGACAGCCAAGGACGATGAATTTGACAAAGTGCTGGGACTTGAACTTGGAGCCGATGATTACTTAACCAAGCCATTCAGTCCACGTGAGGTTGTGGCAAGAATTAAAGCCATACTAAGAAGGTCGCAGCTGCAATCCAATGGAAGTGAGGCAGGTCAGGATCAGGAAGATGGTCTCTTGGAGTTGGGGGAATTGAAAGTGTTTCCTGATCGATACGAAGCATTCTTTGATGAACAGCAATTGGAATTGACGCCAAAGGAATTTGAATTACTATTGTATTTGGCGAAGAATAAAGGAAGGGTATTAACGAGAGACCAGCTGCTCAGTGCAGTGTGGAATTATGATTTTGCGGGGGATTCCCGGATCGTCGATGTGCATATCAGCCACCTTCGAGAAAAAATCGAGAAAGATACAAAAAAACCTTTATACATCAAAACGATCAGGGGCTTGGGCTATAAGCTTGAGGAGCCGAAAAAGGAATGACAACCTATCGTAAAAAGCTCCTGTTTACCCTCATCACGCTTGTGATGGTCGTCCTGATGGCCGTGGGCTTTTTATTGGGACATTTGTTCAAAAGCTATTATATTAAAACTTTTAATGAGCGTATACAGAATGAAACATTTTTCATATCTACATATATTCAAGAACATGGGGGGATCGACTCCTTTTTGGAAAAAGGGAAAACGGCAAAGCTGACGCCCCTTTTGGATTCGAACTTAACCATTCTCTCAACGAACGGGGAGATATTATACGATTCGACTTCATCCAATGAGATACTCAAAAACCACGCAAATGTCCTTCGTGAAATTACGTTGGAAAAGGGGCGTAAGCATGGGGAAGGGTATGAAGTGGTTGAAGGGGACTCGGACCTTCATTATTATTGGAAGACGATTGAAAAGGATGGCAAGATTGAAGGTTTTGTCGTACATAGCAACGAAATCGAAGCCATACATCAGGTGAATAAGCAAATGTGGCAAATTTTGATCATTTGTTTAGGTGTAGCCTTGATCATCATTCTCATGCTTGCCAGTAAAATCACTTCTTATTATACCCGGCCGATCGAGGAAGCGACGATGGCAGCCATTGAATTGGCTAAAGGGAATTATGGGACTCGGACATTGGAGCGGCATTCGGATGAAACGGGGATGCTGACGACGTCCTTGAACATATTGGCAAGGAACCTGCAAGAAACCGAGATAGCGAGGGAAATGAATCAGGATCGCTTGGAAACGCTTGTTGAAAATATCGGAAGCGGCGTCCTGCTTATAGACAGTAAGGGCTATACCACCGTAATCAACCGAGAATTCAAAAAAAGCTTCCGTGTGGATGCCGCTACGTTTTTGTTTCAGGAATATTACTCGGTCATTAAAGATCAGGAAGTCATTTCGATCATTGAAGAGATTTTCCGAACCGAAAAAACGATAAAGCGCCAGGTGAAGATACCGCTTGCCATCGAGCGCAAGCACTTTGAAATATATGGGGCGCCTATCATCGGGAATCATGACGAGTGGAAGGGGATCTTGCTCATTTTCCATGATATCACCGAATTGAAGCGGCTCGAGCAAATGCGCAAGGATTTCGTCGCCAACGTTTCCCATGAATTGAGGACTCCGATCACTTCCATCAAAGGCTTTTCGGAAACCTTATTGGATGGGGCCTTAAAAGACGAAAAAACCTTGAAGCACTTTTTATCGATCATCTTGAAAGAAAGCGACCGGCTGCAAGAACTCATCCAGGAGCTTTTGAATTTATCTAAGATGGAGCAGCAGGAATTCGTTCTGAAGGCAGGCGTCGTTGACATTACGAAAGTCCTTGGTGAAATACAGGAGATGCTTATAGGAAAGCTGAAGCAAAAAGAAGTAACGCTTCAGATCCATTCATCACAGAATCCGGTATTCGTTGAAGGGGAATCGGACAGGATCAAACAGGTGTTCATTAATTTGATAACGAATGCATTGACCTACACGCCAAATGGCGGAAGGGTATCCGTGAATGTCATTGAAAATGAACAGACTGTGGACATTACCGTTCAAGATAATGGAATCGGAATCGACGAAAAGGAATTGCCGAGGATTTTTGAACGGTTTTACCGCATTGATAAGGCGAGGAGCCGTGATTCGGGCGGAACTGGAATTGGGCTGGCGATCGTCAAGCATATCATTGAAGTCCATAAAGGGAAAATCAAAGTGGAAAGCACACCTGGCTCGGGAACGACATTTACGGTTACGCTAAATAAAAGCTTAAAAGGAAAAATGTAATACGCGGTGAATTTACATAGCGTTTACAATTCCTTAAAATGGACTTCATAATGGCGGGGTACAATGATTGTACAACCCCTCATCCAAGGAGTTAAGCATGGACAGAGACAAAGCGTCTCTGTCTTTTATTTTGGGCATTTCCGACTGGAGTTATCTCACGGCAATTAAATTAGGCAAATATTTCATTTTCATGAAACTTTAGACCCTTCCTTGCGTAAATAAGATATAACGGCAAAGAAGGGGTGATACCTATCATTAGCTTAAAAAGGATCTATACGATCACAGGACTTGTTTTTCTTATTATAATTTTGGGGGTTGTTGCGATAACGACCTGGTACACGGTTGATGAGTCCGATCAAGCTGTCATCATGACGTTCGGTAAGGTGGAGGAGACGATCACGGAACCAGGTCTTCACGTTAAACTGCCTTGGCCGATCCAATCGGTTGAGAAGCTATCGAAAGAAACATTCAGCCTTAAGTTCGGATATAAGGAAGAGGACGGAGAAGTGAAGGACTACCCGAGTGAGACGAAAATGATTACGGGTGATGAAAACATCGTGCTGGCCGACCTGGTTGTTCAGTGGAAAATCACCGACCCTCCAAAATATCTATACAATGCGGATGATCCGGAAAAAATATTGTATGACACCACTTCAGCTGCATTAAGGAGCATCATCGGCAGCACGAAAATCGATGATGCACTCACTTCCGGGAAAGCGAAAATCGAAGCGGATGTACGGGAATTATTGACCCAGCTAATGGAGAAGTATGATGTTGGGATTTCCATTTCAGCAGTTAAGCTCCAGGATGTGGAGTTACCGAATGAAGAAGTGCGGAAAGCGTTTACGAACGTGACGGATGCCCGTGAAACGGCCAATACGAAAAGAAACGAAGCCGATAAGTATGAAAATAAACGGATGAATGAAGCGGTAGGGGAAAAAGACGCCATCCTTTCGCAGGCCAATGGGGATAAAGCTGCCCGTACCGAGGCCGCTCGCGGGGATGTGGCGGTTTTCGAAAAACTATATAGTGAGTATAAGGGCAATAAGGGAATTACGAAGGACCGTCTTATTATTGAGACCCTTGAGGGAGTATTGCCGAATGCCGAGATTTATATCATGAATGATGATGGAAATACGATGAAATATTTACCGCTTCGTTCTCTTGAAAAAGAGGAAACGAAAAAAGTGCCGGCTCCTGAAGATGATGCTGCCGATATGGACGCGAAGAAGGAGAATCCATCGGAAGAAAAAGCGACAGCGGAAGGGGGCGCACAACGATGAGCGGGAAAATAATCGATTTCACTGAGCTGAAAAAAGGCGATTTTCATTGGAGGGGCTATTTCAGGATCGGCATCTTCCTCATTATTATCATCGTCCTGCTGCTGATCGTCTTCACCAATGTCTATATCGTCAAAGAAGGGGAATATAAAGTCGTCCGTCAATTCGGTGAGGTTGTAAGGATCGATAAGACCCCGGGATTAAAGGCGAAAGTGCCATTCATCCAAAGTGTCATGACCTTGCCGAAGTACCAAATGAGTTCCGATGTATCCGAGGCGGAAATCAATACGAAAGATAAAAAACGGATGCTGATCGATAACTATGCAGTTTGGAGAATCGAAGACCCGAAGAAGCTGATTACAAATGCAAGGACGTTTGAAAATGCGGAAACGAAAATGGAGGAGTTCATCTATTCAGCCGTTCGTTCAGAGCTGGGCCAATTGAATTATGATGAAATCATCAATGATGAGAAGTCGTCCAGAGGAAGTTTAAATGACCGCATAACGGAAAAGGTCAACGAGCTGCTGCAAAATGACAATTATGGCATCAGCTTGACGGATGTCCGGATAAAAAGGACGGATTTGCCTGCTGAAAATGAAGCGTCCGTTTTCAAGAGAATGATTTCCGAACGTGAATCGAAAGCGCAAGAGTACCTTTCCAAAGGTGACGCGACGAAGAACCGGATCGTTGCGGATACGGATCGGAAGGTGAAGGAATTGCTCTCGACTGCGGAGGCGAATGCCGAAGTGATCAGGGCAGAAGGAGAAGGGGAAGCAGCGAAAATCTATAATAAATCATTTTCCAAGGATCCGGAATTCTATAAATTATACCGGACTCTTGAATCCTACAAAAAGACGATTGGCGATCAAACGGTCATCGTTCTCCCGTCGGATTCCCCCTATGCAAGCTTGTTAATGGGAAATACAAAATAACCGCATAGCCGTCATTTTTCTTTCCGCTTCTACTCATGGTAGAATAGAGGGAGAAAATGAACGGCTTTTTTTGCGATATAAATAGAAGCTGAAAAATACATAAACCTGTTGGTCTGGAGGTAGACGGATATGGATAAAAAATTAGTACTCATAGATGGAAACAGCATTGCTTACCGTGCATTTTTTGCGCTTCCGCTCCTGAATAATGATAAAGGGGTGCATACGAATTCCGTTTACGGATTCACGATGATGCTCAACCGCATACTCGCAGAGGAAAAACCGACGCACATACTTGTAGCCTTTGATGCGGGCAAGACGACATTCAGACATGCGACATTCAAGGAATATAAGGGCGGACGCCAAAAAACGCCCCCGGAATTGTCCGAGCAATTCCCCTTCATTCGCGAGCTGCTCGATTGTTTCCAAATAAAAAGGTATGAGCTGGAAAATTATGAGGCAGATGATATCATCGGTACACTGTCGTTACAAGCAGAAAAAGACGGCTTCGAGGTCAAGGTCATTTCCGGTGATAAGGATTTGACGCAACTATCCTCCCCTAGTACGACGGTTTCAATCACGAAAAAGGGAATTACTGAAATTGAGGAATATACACCAAAGCATATACACGAAAAATACGGACTATCCCCATTGCAGATCATAGATTTAAAGGGGCTGATGGGAGACGCTTCCGACAATATCCCCGGGATACCGGGCGTTGGCGAGAAAACCGCACTTAAGCTATTGCATCAATTTGAAACGGTAGAAAACCTTCTTCAGTCGATTGAGGAGGTAAGCGGACAAAAATTGAAAGAGAAGATAGAAGAACATAAAGATCTGGCCCTTTTAAGCAAGGAGCTTGCCACGATAACGAGGGAAGCGCCGATTGAAGTTTCCCTGAACGAGACCGAGTACAGCGGGATCGATCAGGATCGAGTCATTTCATTTTATAAAGAGCTTGGCTTTTCGACCTTGCTCGATAAATTGGATGTTGCGGAAACTGTCCCGCTTGAGCAGGAAAAGATCGAGGTCCATACGGCGGAAATGACAGAAGGCATGTATGCGGATGAAAGTGCTCTATATGTGGAAATTCTAGAGGATAATTATCATCGGGCCGACATCATCGGGATTGCCATCAGTAATGAGCATGGTCATTTCTATTTCCATGGTGATAGTGCTTTGAACTCCGCGGCATTCAAATCCTGGGCCGAGGATGAAACGAAAAAGAAAACGGTGTTCGATGCGAAACGAACCGTCGTGGCACTTCGCCATCGGGGAGTCGAAATAAAGGGCATCGATTTTGATGTATTTTTGGCCTCTTACATCCTGGATCCTGCCGAGTCAGTGGATGAAGTGGCGGAAATCACGAAAACCCAAGGCGCAATCCGTCTTGAGACCGATGACGTGTTCTATGGAAAAGGCGCAAAACGCATGATTCCTGGTGAAGCTGAATTGAGCGAGCATATTGCCAGAAAATCGAAGGCGATCCTTTCTTTGAAAGGACCGATGATTGATAGGCTCCATGATTTTGAGCAATTTCATTTATTGACGGACCTTGAGCTGCCATTATCGATCATCCTGGCAAACATGGAATGGCAGGGCATAAAGGTGGATATTGGCCGTCTGAAAAATATGGGGCAGGAATTGGCCGGACGCTTAAGAACGATAGAAGCCAGGATTTTTGATTTGGCTGGCGAAGCTTTCAATATCAATTCACCTAAACAGCTTGGAGCCATCCTTTTTGAAAAATTGGAGCTCCCGGTCATGAAGAAAACGAAAACAGGCTATTCCACTTCAGCTGATGTGCTGGAAAAACTGGAGAGCAAGCATGATATCGTGAAGGAAATATTGCTGTACCGCCAGCTTGGGAAGCTTCAATCCACATATATCGAAGGCTTGCTTAAAGTGGTCAATGGCAAATCGGATAAGGTGCACACCCGTTTCAACCAAGCCTTGACCCAGACGGGCCGCTTAAGCTCGACAGATCCCAACCTGCAAAATATCCCGATCAGGCTGGAAGAAGGAAGGAAAATCAGGCAGGCCTTCATTCCTTCCGAGAAGGATTGGATCATTTTCGCTGCTGACTATTCGCAAATCGAATTACGCGTGCTGGCCCACATCGCCAATGACAGCGGACTTGTGGAAGCATTCCAGGCCGGGATGGACATCCATACAAGAACGGCGATGGATGTCTTCCATGTATCGGCGGAGGAAGTCACGTCGAACATGAGACGCCAAGCCAAAGCGGTCAACTTCGGAATTGTTTATGGGATAAGCGATTACGGGTTATCACAAAGCCTGGGCATTACGAGAAAAGAAGCTGGGGAGTTCATCGAGAAGTATTTAAGAAGCTTTCCAGGTGTCCAGGAATATATGGAAGAAAGCATACATGAAGCCCGCCAAAAAGGATATAGCACCACCCTCATGCAAAGAAGGCGCTATATACCTGAGATTACGAGCAGGAACTTCAACATCAGGAGCTTTGCGGAACGTACGGCGATGAACACGCCGATCCAGGGAAGTGCCGCGGATATCATCAAGCTTGCGATGATCAATATGAACAAGCGCCTGATCAAGGAGGGGCTCAAGACGAGGATGCTCCTACAGGTGCATGATGAATTGATTTTTGAAGCTCCGCCGGAGGAGCTCGAAATCCTGAAGGTGATCGTTCCAGAGGAAATGGAAAATGCCATCGGATTGAACGTGCCTCTTAAAGTGGATTATGCCTTCGGGCCAACATGGTTTGATGCCAAATAAGAAAAGATAGGTGATAGTAATGCCAGAACTTCCAGAAGTGGAAACAGTCAGAAGAACCTTAGAGCAGCTTGTCCTAGGAAAAGAAATCAAGGAAGTGTCCGTCTTCTGGCCAAAGATCATTAAAGCACCCGAGCCGATCGAACAGTTTCAGCATGCCTTGAAGGGGCAGACGATTCAAGAAATCGGCAGGCGGGGCAAATTCCTGATTTTCACCTTGGATGAATATTCGATGGTTTCGCATTTAAGGATGGAAGGCAAATACGGGGTGCATCAAAAGGAAGAACCTTATGATAAGCATACTCATGTGATTTTCACGTTCACGGACGGCAGTGAGCTTCGCTACCGAGATGTTCGTAAATTCGGCACGATGCACCTGTTTGCCAAAGGCGAGGAATTGGAGCGGTTGCCTTTGCTGCATTTGGGACCTGAACCGTTATCCGAGGATTTCACCGTCGAGGGACTTCGGGCTAAATTGGCCAGGACGAACAGGAAAATCAAGCCGGTGCTCCTTGACCAAACGGTTGTCGTGGGAATCGGCAATATATATGTGGACGAGTCGTTATTCCGTTCCGGCATCCATCCGGAGAGGATAGCTTCCTCACTCTCTTTGGAAGAAATCGAAAAACTGCATGCTGAAATCATTGCCACACTTGGTGAAGCTGTCGAAAAGGGAGGAAGCACGATTCGTTCATATGTCAACTCCCAAGGGCAAATCGGCATGTTTCAGTTGGAATTGAATGTCTACGGGCGAAAGGGCGAGGACTGCAAAACATGCGGCACACCGCTTGAAAAGCTGGTTGTAGCAGGGCGCGGCACACATATTTGCCCACGATGCCAGCCGTTAATTTAGCTTATGCATTTCACACACATCGGATGGGCTCCTTCCATATACTAGGGTAGCAACGAGTAGGGAAGGAGTAATATTCCGATGTGGCTACAAATTATCTTTCTTGCATTTGCAGTTAGTATCGACGGTTTTGGTGTAGGCATGACATTTGGTATGCGGAAAATGAAAATCCCGCTTAAGTCAATAGCGGTCATCTCATTTTGTTCTGCTTTAAGTTTAGGCATAGCGATGGTCATCGGGCAATTCATCAGTCAGCTCATATCCATTGGTGCAGCTGAAAAAACGGGGGGCATCATTCTCATTTTCCTTGGAGCCTGGATGGTATACCAATATTTCAAGCCTGATAAAGATCAGAAGGATGATAGATATCACGAAAAGATCATCTTCAATTTTGAAATTAAATCACTTGGGGTCGTCATCAATATTTTACAAAAACCCTTGAATGCCGATTTTGATAAATCAGGTACGATCACCGGGGTCGAAGCGCTCGTATTGGGGTTTGCGTTATCATTGGATGCATTTGGGGCTGGTGTCGGCGCGGCCATGATCGGGATTTCCCCCATCATCCTCGCCGCATGCATCGCCGTCATGAGTTCAATCTTCATATGGAGCGGGATTCAAAGCGGAAAATTACTTTCAAATAATAAAGTGGTTCAGCATTTGACCTTTCTTCCGGGTGTCCTTTTGATATTAATCGGATTATTCAAGTTATGAAATAGGATGTATAAGGGGGGAGCTTATGGGACAAATCATCGGAATCACCGGGGGCATCGCCAGCGGAAAAAGCAGTGTCAGCCTCTATTTACAGGAGCTCGGTTTCACGATCATAGATGCAGATCTGGCTTCCCGTGCTGTCGTTGAGCCTGGTGAAGAAGCCTTTCGCCAAGTGGTGCGTGCATTTGGTGAGAATATTTTATTGGCCGATGGGACCATCGATCGTGCCAAGTTAGGATCGATAATCTTTCATGATCAGGAAAAAAGACTGCTGTTGAATAGCATCGTGCATCCAGCGGTAAGGAAGTGGATGCGCCTCAAAACGGAAGAGGCGCTTGCTGCAGGCAAAGAAACGGTATTCATGGACATTCCGCTATTATTCGAAAGTAAACTGACCTACATGGTTGAAAAAACACTTTTGATCTATGCGGATGAACGGGTTCAATTGGAGCGCTTGATGAACAGGAACGGTCTATCGGAGGCGGAGGCCCTTGCCCGAATCCATTCACAGATGCCTTTAGCCGATAAGAAAGCTCTAGCGGATGCGATCATTGATAATAATGGAGAACTGACGGAAACGAAGAAGCAAGTCAGGGCCATACTCAACGATTGGCATGTCATATAGTTGTCATTAAAGGAAGGAACCAGTAGGTTTCTTCCTTTTGTGTTGAAAAAACAGGATTAATCCGCATTTTTATTAGCACAATTAATCTTAATTATGTTATACTAATTACATAAGAGGGGTAATAAGTATAACATTAATATTTTTCAGGAGGGTCCGAACAATGAATTCAAGAGTAGCGATTAACGGATTTGGGAGAATCGGGAGAATGGTTTTCCGAAAGGCCATATTAGATGAGAGTTTGGACATTATTGCAATCAATGCAAGCTATCCTGCTGAAACGTTAGCCCATTTACTAAAGTATGATACGATACATGGTAAATTCGACGGCATCATTGTAGCGGAGGATGATTCACTTGTTGTGAATGGCCGCCGGGTACAACTTATCAATAACCGCGATCCAAAGCAATTGCCTTGGAAAGAGATGAACATAGATATCGTAATCGAAGCTACAGGCAAATTCAATGAACGTTCCAAAGCGGCTCTTCATTTGGAGGCAGGGGCAAAACGGGTGATATTATCTGCACCGGGGAAAAATGAAGACGTTACCATTGTCATGGGCGTCAATGAGGAAGTGCTCGAAATCGACAAGCATTTTATCATATCCAATGCTTCCTGTACGACTAATTGTCTTGGGCCTGTTGCAAAAGTGCTTGATGAGAAATTCGGTATAAATAACGGTTTGATGACGACGATCCATTCTTATACAAATGATCAAAATAATATCGATAACC
>NZ_PHNG01000752.1:0-10452 GCF_002803435.1 Bacillus sp. mrc49
AATCCAAATCAATGGAGAAACTGGCTTCAGGTATGCGTATCAACCGTGCTGGTGACGATGCAGCTGGTCTAGCAATCTCTGAAAAAATGCGTGGACAAATCCGCGGATTGGATCAAGCTTCTCGTAACTCACAAGATGCTATCTCTCTTATCCAAACGGCTGAAGGTGCATTAAACGAAACGACTGACATCCTTCAACGCATGCGTGAACTTGCTACTCAAGCATCAACAGATACTAATACAACAAACGACCGCGGCGAAATCCAAAAAGAAATGGATTCCCTAACTTCTGAAATCAACCGTATCGGTAACACGACTGAGTTCAATACGCAAAAATTATTGAACGGTGCTAAAGATAGCAAAACTGTAGCTCAAGCTGCTACACCTGCTGCTGCTGCAGTTCAAGGTAGCGTAACATCAACAGGAACTTTGAGTACAACTAATGGTGATACTGTAACAGTAGATGGAAAAACATTTACGGTTGCTGCAGCTGATGATGCAGCGGCTGGAGAATTCACGGATCTTGATGGATTAGTTGCTGCTATTGGAGCGGATGCTGATTTAAGCGCTAAGTACACTGCATCTAATGATAGTGGACAACTTAAACTTGTACAAAAAACTGGTTCTGAATCAGCAACTGCAGCAACTATCGGTGGTAATGCTGGTTTATCAGTAGATGCTGCTGAAACAGTAGCTGGCTCTAAAGCCGTAGCAGCTAAAGAAGCTGTTGAAGCTGGCGCAGGTCTTCAATTCCAAATCGGTGCTAACGAAAACCAAAGCTTAACACTTGAAATTGGTGACATGCGTGCAAGCGCTCTTGGATTGACTGGAACTGGTGCTGGATTTACTGCTACATCAAATGTAAGCAACGGAACTGATTCTACAGGCGTTGAATCTGGTCTTGATGTTTCTAATGCTAAAAACGCATCAGCTGCTATCACAAAAATCCAATCTGCAATTGATACAGTTTCAGCAGAGCGTTCTAAATTAGGTGCTAACCAAAACCGTTTAGAGCACACGATCAACAACTTAGGTACTTCTTCTGAAAACCTGACGGCTGCTGAATCACGTGTACGTGACACAGATATGGCTAAGACGATGATGGAGCAAACTAAAAACTCCATCTTGGCTCAAGCATCACAAGCAATGTTGGCTCAAGCAAATTCCGCACCTCAAGGAGTTTTACAACTTCTAAGGTAAATTTGAAGGGCGTTTTATCCAGTAATGGATAAAAGGATGACTGGGTGAATTGCTGGAACTTCCTAAAGCTTCATCAACCACAACGTAACTGGAAACGGTAAGCGTGATGGTCTGAAAATGATGGAGATGACACAATGGACAATCAGCAGCCAAGCTCCTTTGAGGAAACTCTGGAGAAGGTTCAACGACTAGGATATACAGTCTAAGGCTAAAAAGCTATGACCATGAAATCCGTAGGGTGGCAGCAGCCATTCGAAGTGCCCAGCCCCTTATAAGACAAGGGTGAAGATATAGTCTATTCTATGCTCGAAAGACATAGTCGCAAAGCAAGCGAACCAACAACCACAAGGCGTTTTACAACTTCTACGTTAATAACTTGAAAGAGACTCTAGTTTTGCTAGGGTCTCTTTTTTTATAAAGCAAACGGATAGATATTATCATTTTCCACGGAATGCTATCAAGAAGTGGTGTTAGTTTCGCTTTTTAATATCTTGCCATTTGTAAGTAACGGACCAATAACTTCTTTGTAGCACCTTTGCTATTTCATTTGTCGAATAACCAATTTCTTTGAGTTGATTTAATAATTTGATTTCATCTGGAGAATAAGGTTTAGAGCGATCGGAACTACTGGTAACAACCGTGTAGTCAGGATACTTCGATTTCCATTTCATTATTTCTTTTTGATATCTAAAATCCCAAGAGGTTTTATATAACATAGAAGAACAAGTTTTAGTCACGGGTTCAATTAGTTCAAGGAAACGAAACGTTTCCTTAACAGAAGTAGTTTTTAGGATAAATCCATGTCCATCCTTACGAGCACTCAGTCTAAAAGATAACTCATAGGTGGTAAAAATATGGTCCTTTAACTTCTCTAATTCGTCCTTACGATAACACTGAAGGTATAGGTAAATATGAGGTGTGAGGTAAATAATTTTCTTAATATGATTTACCCTAAATGAAATACTTAAAGAGCCATCATCCATGTATAGAATAGCTATGAAATGTGGTAATAGACAATTTTTGATTAAAGTGAAAGGAAGATATTTAGTTCCATCTTTTCTGTAAAAATGAGGGAATAAATTAGTGAATAATTCTAAAGATGCGGAACGTACACATTGGCTTGCCGGAGTGATATACAATAGTCCATCAAAGAAGGCGACTTTCCATTTTCGGTACTCTTCTTGAGATATACCGTAGTGCTCTCGGTAGCTATTGTTCTTTCTCCTGCTGTTTTTATAAATTTTCGTGATTTCCCCGTCACTTATTATGCTGGCGTATAAAACATTTTTTTGAATTTCAGTAAGCATCATCATGGACACCTCCTTAATAAAAGTATGAAAGCCCTTCTTCCATTTCCTTTTTTATAATGTTATCTCCCCCATTAACAGAATGTTTGTTCTCTATATAATGATAAAACCTTTGTATGAACACTGTAAAGTTCAATTTCAGAACCGATATAAAAAATAAAGACATCATATTGGGGGCTATTAAGATGCTGGAGAGTTTGTCCACGAATATTCTTTCCTCACAACTCAGAACGGCCATCTCGGATGGAATCAGTTCTTATTATCAGCGTGAAATGAATACGCTGGCCTATTCGGAGCAAAGTGCGGAAAGCAGTCAGCCTACGAAGGAAAAGGTTCAGGAAGTGGTGGAGAGCTTAAACACCTTCCTCAACCCGATACATACGGCGGTCCGCTTTGAGTATCATGAGAAGCTCAATGAGTATTATGTCAAGGTAGTGGATGACGTAACGGATGAGACGATCAGGGAGATCCCGCCTAAGAAGCTATTGGATTTCTATGCGGCAATGACGGAGTTTGTCGGGATCATGGTGGATGAAAAAATATAAGTGGGTGATGTATTGTGGTACGGATCAGTGGTTTGGCAAGTGGAATGGATATTGATGAATTAGTTAAAAGCATGATGCAGGCGGAACGTGTGCCTTTGGATAAATTGACACAGAAAAAGCAGTACTCCGAATGGCAGCGCGATGATTACCGCTCGATCAACACTTCATTATCGGAATTGGATACGCTTATCCGTGATGGAATTGGAAAGCAATCATCCTTTGTTAAAAAGAAGGTATCGGTTTCGAATCCAGAAGCGGTATCGGTGAAAAATGTAAGTTCGACTAGTGACTTTACAGGAAATATTAAGGTGAACAGTCTTGCCAAGGCAGCAACCATGACCAGTACGGAAAAATCGGCTGTTACGGATGCGAAAAAGAAGCTGTCGGAATTAGGCATTACGGTACCTCAGGAGATTACGATACTGGCTCCAAATAAAGAGGGTGCTTTCAATACGGAAGTGAAGGATGGAGTAACCAAGGAAAAGCCATACACGCTTACGCTCAATGCCGATGATACGTTGGAGAGCGTCATCAATAAAATTAATGCGAACTCGGGTGTCACGCTATTTTTTGATCAAAATTCGCAAAACTTTTCGATTACCGCTAAAAATACGGGTGATGTCAAAGATCGTCCCGAAATTGAACTAAGGGGAACCGGAGATTTTTTTGCTGCGTTAAAACTGAGCAGCAACAATGAAGAAGCTGGCGGCACAAAAGGGGAAAATGCAGCGATCACGTATAATGGCCTGGACATTTCCCGCCCTTCGAATACGTTCCTCATCAATGGAGCGGAAATAACGGTAAAGCAGAAAACGACGGATACCGTCTCATTCTCTTCAACGGCCGATGTGGATGCGATCCTGGACACGGTCACTCAGTTCGTGAACAAATACAACGAAATCATTAAAAAGGTACAGGACAAAACAGGTGAAGCTAAATATCGCTCCTTCACCCCGCTGACTGCCGAGCAAAAGAAGGAAATGACGGAAGATGAAGTGAAGCTATGGGAAGAGAAGGCAAAAAGCGGAACACTGAAAAGCGACTCGACGCTTAAAAGCCTCTTAACCACGATGAGATCCTCCCTATACACCGCAGTGGACGGAATCACTGGAAAAAACAATCTCAGCAGCCTGGGCATTACCACGACCAAGAATTACTTGGAGGGCGGCAAACTGACGATTGATGAGGACAAGCTTCGGGCAGCGATCAGCGAGGATCCCAATGCGGTTTATAATATGTTCATGGCTGATGGAGCGGAAAAAGGTGAAAAGGGACTGGCACGCCGTTTGCGTGATGATATACAATCTTCCATGAAGGTCATCACCGAAAAAGCCGGGAAGGCTGGATATGTGAATAATAATTTTACCATCGGGAAAATGGTCAATGGGCTGGATACGAGGATCTCGGCATTCGAAACAAAGTTAGCGAAATTGGAATCCCGCTATTACAGCCAGTTCACGGCCATGGAAAAGGCGATTCAAAAGGCAAATAGCCAAAGTTCATCGTTAGCATCTTATTTTAGTTAAGGCAATCGGGAGAGGAAGATAAATATGGCGATTAATAATCCCTATCAGTCGTATCAACAAAATTCGGTCAATACAGCGTCCCCGGGAGAGCTGACATTAATGCTATACAATGGCTGCCTGAAGTTCATCATGCTTGGGCGGAAGGCGATTGAAGCAGGAAATATCGAAGCGAAAAATACCAACATCATCAAGGCGCAGAACATCATCCATGAATTGATGGTGACGCTGAACATGGATGTCGAGGTGTCGAAGGAAATGATGAGTCTGTATGATTTCATGAATCGCCGTCTGATAGAGGCGAATATGAAAAATGATGTTGCTGCCTTGGACGAGGTGGAAGGACTCGTCACTGAATTCCGTAATACGTGGAAAGAAGTCATTCAGATCAACCGCAAAAAACAATTCAGCCAAAGCGGGCAAGTGTAATGATTCAGGCTTTTCACGACTTGACTGCCGAATTACTTGCCGTTCTGGAGGATCGGATGATTGCAGAACGTGAGGATAAAATAGAAAGGATCACCGAGCTGATTGATCGACGGGATGAAGTCATTGCCCAAATCAAGCCGCCCTTCACTGCTGCAGAACAACAGGTAGGCCGCAGAACGATGCTGCTCAATCAACAGGTAGACAGCTTGCTGAAGCTTCAAAAGCAGGAAATACAACGGGACATCCAGGAAATAAACAAAAAGAAAAATTCCTCCAATAAATATATGAATCCATATGAAAGTCTATCAATCGATGGCATGTTTTACGATAAAAGAAAATGATAACCCAGCCGTTTGGTTTCCAAACGGCTATTATGTTAAATTTATTTAAATTTTCTGTAAATAATTAAAGCTTAAATTTTTCCTTATCGCCAGGCATTTGTTATAATGAATGTAGGGCAGACATCAACCCTTTCCAAACCTTCCGACAATTGTTTCATAATTTCGACATATTTCATGATATGTTTCCAAAGGGAACCGGAGGGGTATTGTAGAATCTAACTGTTATAGTCTTAATTTAAGGAGGACTCACTTTATGAATTACAACGTACGCGGTGAAAACATTGAGGTAACTCCAGCAATTCGAGAATACGTCGAAAAGAAAATTGGCAAGTTAGAACGATATTTTAACAATACACCTGATGCAAATGTGTTAGTTAACTTGAAAGTTAACAATAATACATCCAAGGTCGAAGTGACGATTCCGATGCAGAATTTGGTTCTTCGTGCTGAAGAGGAAAATGCGGATATGTATGCTGCCATCGATTTGATCAATGACAAGCTTGAACGCCAAATTCGTAAACATAAAACGAAGGTCAATCGTAAATTCAGAAACAACTTATCAACGACTCCGGATGCATTCGCTTTCAATACGGACGTTGACGAAGTGGTAGATGAATTCGAAGATGATAATGATGTTGAAGTGGTCCGTAATAAGCGCTTCGATTTGAAGCCGATGGACAGTGAAGAAGCGATTTTGCAAATGAATATGCTTGGTCACAGCTTCTTCGTTTACACGAATGCAGATACTAACACAACGAACGTGGTATACCGTCGCAAAGATGGTCGCTACGGTTTGATTGAACCTAGCTAAACCTTAATCTATGAACTAAAGCACAGCCCAGCATTTGGGTTGTGCTTTTTTGCATGCTACAAGATTGCGGTCAGGCTCTGGGTGGTTTTTTATAAAGAACAACTTGTGTTCTTTAATAAGATAAATAGTTAATATTACCTATTCTATTGAATCTTGCTTTTGTACTATACTCAAGTTGTTAGTTCTTTAAAAAGAACATAGTGTTATTTATAACAAACGATTTGATTAAGGTGCAAAGGGGCTGGATATTTTGTATCAAAAGAATTGCCATAAATGCAATCGGTCTTCTTTTAGCAGTGCAGAATATGGAGAGTGGCTTTGCCCGACCTGCGGTGACGACCTGACTGTGCAAAAAGCCTTGGATCCACTAGTGGTGGAGAGGGTGAACCTGCAACATAAACTGGATGGGAAAAGCAATATTTACTATTACGTAAAAAGGAGAAAATGATAAAAGGGAAGGGTTTTTTTGAATTTTCTCAATATTGTAATATTTTGTCGGATAAATTTTTTTGCATTTTGTTAGTTTGGCGACATAATATAACAATATGTGATGCAAGTATCCGATATAATATGTTTATAAGCAATGTATTTGGTAATTAGTACCATGACAAAGGCAAACTTATTGAAAGATAAGGGCGCAAAGGCACAGGTCTAAGGTCCGCTCGACTAAGATGGCTGGTCTGCCTGAAATACAAAGGTATTTTAGGAGGTAGAAGAGGTGGCTAAAATGGAAATGGATCAAGAATGGGTGGAGTTAATATCGGAAGCACGGAGCTTAGGTTTTAAAAAAGAGGAAATTAGTGCTTTTTTTGAACGGAAATGCCTTGAGGTTCCGCTAGAGGAGAGCGAGCGAAGCTAATTACCAAACACATCCCTATAAACAGAGGCTGACACCTGGCTGTTTATAGGGTTAATTATTCATATTGGATTTCTGTAAGTCCAGCATTTTCAAGCTGTTTACTCCAGGATTATGTAGGTAGACTATTAAACTTCTACTCTTCTTTATCTTTTCTCCATTTATTGAATTCGATGAATTCCCTGAATTGTTGTTTCGACACGCCGGAATTCATGGCTTCCTCCACGATTTTCATCCAGTCATTGTCCAAGGCTTCCTTGTTTGGTGCATCGTAAAGGAGGGCATCAACAGGAATGTTAAGCACGGCGGAGATTTTTTCGAGAAATTGAATAGAAGGATTCGTTTGCAAGTTACGCTCTAGCGAACTTAAGTAAGACTTCGCCACCCCGGCTTTATCGGCGAGTTCAGTCATCGACATCTTTTTTTCTTCACGCAGTTTTTTTACACGTTCACCAATCATAATACCACCTCGAAACATGTTCTATTTATCTTCTACTTAAAATGTTAGTAGCCCACCTTTAAAAAAATTCAAACATGAAACCTGGTTGGTTTACCTTGGCAGCATCTAATGATGGAAGGTTATGGATCATTCACATTTGCTTTTGGAATAGTGGGGAGTTTCCATGAATTAATTATACTTCCATCTATTTTAACAGTTTTACTCATGATTTATCCATTGTTTTTCGCAAGAATTGAATTCGGATCAATAGGCATGGAAGTGACATGAAGTTGTACCTCTAGGATAGAAGTGGTAAAATTAAGCGTGGATTAGGAATAACAGAAGATGCATTTCTTCTTACTTATATGAATTTTGTCACGGAACGATCATTACCATAATAGAGGAGCGTTATTGAATGCTTAATATATTAAATAAAGTTTTTGATCCGAATAAGCGAGAAATTAAACGTCTGGAAAAAATTGCTGATCAAGTCGAAGCGCTGGCTGATGAGACGGCCGCATTATCGGATGAGCAGCTTCGTGCCAAAACGGGCGAGTTCAAAGAGCGCTACCAAAA
Organism: Bacillus sp. mrc49; assembly: GCF_002803435.1. Classification (NCBI taxonomy): domain Bacteria; kingdom Bacillati; phylum Bacillota; class Bacilli; order Caryophanales; family Bacillaceae; genus Bacillus; species Bacillus sp. mrc49. The sequence goes on from NZ_PHNG01000752.1 coordinate 8,027, forward strand.
TGGGGAGACCGTCGATGATCTGCTCGTCGAGGCTTTTGCTGTTGCCCGTGAAGGGGCGAAGCGTGCCCTTGGCTTATATCCTTACCGTGTTCAAATCATGGGTGGGGCGTCGCTTCATGACGGGAATATCTCGGAAATGAAGACAGGGGAAGGTAAAACATTGACATCGACCATGCCGGTTTATTTAAACGCGCTTACTGGTAAGGGCGTCCATGTCGTTACAGTCAATGAATACTTGGCCCACCGTGATGCCACCGAGATGGGGGTATTGTTTGACTTCCTTGGTTTGACCGTCGGTTTGAACCTGAACAGCCATTCAAAAGAGGAAAAACAAGAGGCGTATAATGCCGATGTTACCTATAGCACGAATAATGAGTTAGGCTTCGATTACCTGCGTGACAACATGGTGTTATATAAAGAGCAAATGGTCCAGCGGCCCTTGCATTTTGCTGTAATCGATGAAGTCGATTCCATTTTGATTGATGAGGCGAGAACGCCGTTGATCATTTCCGGTTCGGCACAAAAATCGGCCCAGCTTTATATCCAGGCCAATGCGTTTGTCAAAACGCTGCAAAAAGAAAAGGATTATACGTATGATGAAAAGACAAAGGGTGTACAGCTGACGGAAGAAGGCATGAACAGAGCTGAAAAAGCGTTCAATATCGATAATTTATTCGATATCAACCACGTTACTTTGAATCATCATATCAATCAGGCGTTGAAGGCGCATGTTTCGATGCATTTGGATGTGGATTATGTCGTTCAGGAAGGCGAAATAGTCATCGTCGACCAATTCACTGGCCGTTTGATGAAAGGCCGCCGTTACAGTGAAGGCCTCCACCAGGCCATCGAAGCGAAAGAGGGTCTTGAAATCCAAAATGAAAGCATGACTCTTGCGACGATCACGTTCCAGAATTACTTCCGGATGTACGAAAAACTTTCCGGTATGACCGGGACTGCCAAAACGGAAGAAGAGGAATTCCGCAACATTTATAATATGCATGTCATTGCGATTCCTACAAACAGGAATATCATCAGGGATGACCGGGCCGATCTCATTTATGCGTCAACCGATGGTAAATTCCGGGCTGTTGTCGAGGACATCGCCGAAAGGCATGCAAAGGGGCAGCCTGTGCTTGTCGGAACGGTTGCCATTGAAACGTCCGAAGTCATTTCAGCCTATTTATCTAAAAAGGGGATTCCGCACGATGTCTTGAATGCGAAGAATCATGAACGTGAAGCGGAAATCATTGCCAATGCAGGTAATCAAGGCTCCGTTACGATCGCTACGAATATGGCTGGCCGTGGTACGGACATCAAGCTTGGGGAAGGCGTGAAGGAGATTGGCGGTCTTGCCGTCATCGGAACGGAGCGTCATGAAAGCAGGCGTATTGATAACCAGCTGCGTGGTCGTTCCGGCCGTCAAGGAGATCCGGGGGTCACACAATTCTATTTATCAATGGAAGATGAATTGATGCGCCGTTTCGGCTCCGATAACATGAAAAACATGATGACACGACTCGGTATGGATGATACCCAGCCGATTCAAAGCAAGATGGTGACGAGGGCCGTCGAGTCTGCACAGAAACGAGTGGAAGGCAATAACTTCGATTCCCGGAAGCAATTACTGCAATATGATGATGTTCTTCGCCAGCAACGGGAAATTATCTATAAGCAGCGTTTCGATGTGATGGAAAGCGAAAACCTGCGCGAAATCGTCGAAACGATGATAGCGGCTTCCATCCAGCGCAATGTGGCGGCATTTGCACCAATGGGTGATGAGGAAGGCTGGAACCTGCAAGGCCTTGTCGATTACTTGAATGGCAACTTATTCGATGAGGGGTCCATTTCCGTAACTGATTTAGACGGGAAAAATGAAACGGAATTGGTTGATTTCATTTTAGCCAAAGTGAAAAATGACTATGACCAAAAAGAAGAAGAGCTATCCGAAGAGCAAATGCGTGAATTCGAAAAGGTCATCGTCCTTCGTGCGGTGGACAGCAAATGGATGGATCATATCGATGCAATGGAGCAATTGCGCCAAGGGATTCACCTTCGTGCGTATGGCCAAATCGATCCGCTTCGTGAATATCAATCAGAGGGCTTCGCCATGTTTGAGGCGATGATAGCCTCTATGGAAGATGAAGTCGCTAAATACATCATGAAAGCTGAAATCCGTAACAATTTAGAGCGGAAAGAAGTCATACAAGGACAAGCTGTGAACCCGAAGGAAGAAGACGGGGGCAAAGTGAAAAAGGCTCCGGCCCGTAAAAAGGATGACGTTGGGCGAAATACGTTATGTCCTTGCGGCAGCGGTAAAAAATATAAGAATTGCCATGGCAGCGTAGGCTAATATTAGGTGTATAATGATTAAGGGACGGTCAAGTGCAAGGCTTGCCGCCTCTTTTCATGTTTCGTTTGCATAA
>NZ_PHNG01000753.1:0-5490 GCF_002803435.1 Bacillus sp. mrc49
AAGCGGTGGAGTACCGCGGAACGGAAAAGATGGCTCCATTCACAAAGGATTTTTATACGGAAGCAAGAAAGATCATTCCGAGCATTACACAAGATCGCGTCTTTGCTAAGGATATTGAAGCAGCGGCTAGCTGGTTACTTGAAATCGACTGGAATTCGTTCATTCATGGGTCCTTGCCCACCACATAATGATATGGCGGTTTTCTTCTGGATGCTAGGCCCATGAGCCCCTTACCGGGTTTTTAGGCCTGGCAACGTTTGATAAAGTACATAGTTCCTAAAAACCCGAAAGTATCTTCTTGATTAGAGAAAAAGACCTGGATGCAATGAGAATCGACAAGATCTTGAGAGATTAAAAATGCATGGTTGGAGGGGAATTTAATTTGGAAAATCGCCAATTGCAACTGCCCGGTAAAAATGAGCAAAACGAGCCGCCACATTCTTTGCAAAGAAAACTGAAAGCGCGCCATCTGACAATGATTTCATTAGGCGGTGCGATTGGAACGGGGCTCTTCCTCGGAAGTGGCCCGGCCATCCATTCGGCAGGTCCTGGCGGGGCGTTGGTCGCATATGCCGTCATCGGCATCATGGTATATTTCATCATGACAAGCTTGGGTGAATTGGCATCATTCATGCCAGTCAGCGGTGCTTTCAGTACATATGCTACAAGGTTCATCGATCCCGCCCTCGGATTTGCGCTTGGCTGGAACTATTGGTTCACTTGGGCGATGACGCTTGCCGCGGAACTATCTGCCGCAACGATGGTCATGAAGTTCTGGTTTCCGCACAGTCCATCATTTTTATGGAGTTCCATGTTTTTAGTTTTGATATTCCTATTGAATTACGTATCCGTTAAAGGATATGGAGAAGGGGAATATTGGTTTTCACTCATCAAGGTCGCGACCATCATCATCTTTATCGTGGTCGGTATACTGATGATCTTCGGAATCATGAACGGAGAGGCGATCGGTTTTAAAAATTTCACGGTAGGTGACGCGCCGTTCGCTGGCGGGTTCTTGGCGACATTGGGAATTTTCATAGCGGCTGGTTTTTCTTTTCAAGGTACCGAAATCGTCGGTGTGGCAGCGGGTGAAAGTGAAGATCCGGCAAAGAATGTTCCAAGGGCCGTTCGCAGCATCTTTTGGCGGATATTCCTGTTTTATATTTTAGCCATACTGGTTATCGGCCTGATCGTTCCATATACAAATGGGAGTCTTCAGGGGCACACGATCATGGTCAGCCCGTTTACGATGGTATTCGAAAAAGTGGGACTGGCATTTGCAGCTTCAGTGATGAATGCCATCATTTTAACCGCCGTATTATCAGCAGGTAATTCAAGTCTTTATGTGACAAGCCGAATGTTGTACTCGATGGCAAACGAAGGGCTGGCACCAAAACTTTTCGGAAAACTCAACAAGCGCGGCGTTCCCATCTGGGGACTGATCGTCACTTCACTTGTAGGCATGTTGGCATTTTTTGCATCCATTTTCGGTGATGGTGTGATTTATGTGTGGCTGATGAATGCTGTCGGAGTTACGGGTTTTATCTTTTGGCTTGGCATAGCGGCAAGTCATTACCGGTTTCGGAAAGCATACATCGCTCAAGGACATTCATTGGATGATCTTCCCTATCTGTCAAAATGGTTCCCTTTTGGTCCGATATTTTCCTTTGCCCTTTGTTTCTTCGTTTTAATGGCGCAAAACTATCAAGCATTCATGGGAGACCACATTAATTGGGCGGGCGTAATGGCAGCTTATCTTGGCATCCCGTTTTTTTTGGTGATGTGGCTCGGCTATAAATTCATTAAAAAAACGAAAGTGATTCCGTTAGAAAAATGCCGGATAGATTTCGATGAACATAGGAATGTGTAACTGCTGGATGAAAGCCTTGGAATAGGAAATTATTTCAAGGTTTTATTTTGGGGATTTGGGGGAATAAGATACGAGATTATCCAAAGGTGGGATGTTCCAAATGTGTTTCTGGGTTTTTTTGGAACTTTACAAATCGAAAAAAAACTGAAAAAAATTACGGCGGAGGGTGGGACTTTATTTTTTCGGCTTGCCAGAACGTTGGTATATCAACGTTTTCTCAAGATTTTGGAACCCTTGTAAGGGAATGTGATTTTGGCCATTATAAGCAGGAATCCGGCCGCACATCATTTGAATTAATATTCATAGTTTGTTAAGGTAATGAAGTACTTTAGGGATAAAGGTTCAGTCCATGTGCTTGGACTGACCGAAGCTTTAAAATAAAAAACCATTATATTTCAGTTGGTATATGCTGTGCCTGTTCGATTCCTCAGTAGTATTGCACCTCTTTTCCCTGCTTGAAATACTCAAAATAGACACATGGGAATCCTATATTATTTTTCAATGCGTTTTGGTGTCATACCAAGTATTATTCCACCTGGTTTTAGGAAAATGAAGTACTTTAGAGGGTAATCGTTTGTCCGACGCCTGGACAATGTCTCTAAGTGGAAATCGTTTATGTTACAGGTGGTATAGGTTGTGCCTGCTTGTTCCCTCAGTTGTGATTACACCTCTTTTTCCTACTGGAAATGCTCAAATAATCACACATATATAATCCAAGTAAAGAATTCCTTCTTGGGAACAATACATTACAAGAAGGCCCCCTCATATATGTGTCAAATCCGCTTTTTTTGATCTATATATAGTATGGAACATAAGAAAAAGTGTAGAGCTAGAATCGTTTTTTACATTCCGATTATTTCAAGGGACGTGTGTATTAATCATCATCACTCGCATAAAACGGGGAAATTCAGCAAAACTGAATCATATGGGCAACTATTAGAATGAGGTGACTTGATGAAGCCATATGTAGAAGTCAGAAATGTCTCGAAAATTTTCGGCAAATCTCCAAAAGCTGCAACAGATTTATTGATTCAAGGCAAATCGAAAAAAGAAATACTGAAAGAAACGGGACAGACTGTCGGCGTTAATAATGTGAATTTCGAGATTTACCCTGGCGAAATATTCGTCATCATGGGTTTATCCGGAAGCGGTAAATCGACGTTGATCCGTATGTTCAATCGCTTGATCGATCCCACCCTTGGTGAAATATTGATTGGCGGAGAAGATATCGTAAAGATGAACGCCGCCCGTTTAAGAGAGGTCAGGCAAAAGAAAATAAGCATGGTGTTTCAGAACTTTGCTTTATTCCCGCATAAAACGATATTGGAAAACGCGGAATTCGGGCTCGAAATCCAGAAGGTCGATCCTGCAAAACGTCATGATAAAGCCATGAAGGCGCTTGAGGCGGTTGGATTGAAGGGCTATGAAAATCAGCTTCCATCCCAACTTAGCGGCGGTATGCAGCAAAGGGTCGGATTAGCGAGGGCGCTTGCAAGCGACACGGACGTATTATTGATGGATGAGGCCTTTAGCGCCCTTGATCCACTGATACGTAAAGATATGCAGGATGAGCTGGTTGAAATTCAAGATCAGTATAAAAAAACGATCATTTTCATTACCCATGATCTTGATGAAGCATTGAGAATCGGGGATAGGATCGCGCTTATGAAGGATGGAAGCGTGATTCAGCTGGGAACACCAGAACAAATCATGATGAATCCAGCCAATGAATTTGTCGAGAAGTTCGTCGAAGATGTTGATTTATCAAAAGTATTGACAGCATCTCATGTGATGATCCGACCAGAGAAAATCTCAGTTGACAGAGGACCGAGGGTTGCCTTGGAAATCATGCGTAAACAGGGATATTCCAGCATTTTCGTTGTGGATAGGAAGCAGAAATTATTGGGGGCGGTGACAGCTGAACAAGCGCGTCAGGCCATGAGCAATAATCAATCGATATCTGAAGTGATGACTACGGATATCCCGACCGTCAAAGAAGATGAATTGCTAGGAAACCTTATGGACGTGATGGCAACGTCAAGCTTGCCGATCTCTGTCGTAGATGATGAAAAAAGAATTAAAGGAATTCTTCTCCGCGGTGCCGTTATCGGTGCCTTGGCAGGTAATAAAGATTCCTTGAATGAAATGGAGAGTGAATAATTCAATGAATATGCCGAAAATCCCACTAGGAGCTTGGGTCGATTCTTTAGTGGATTGGATAACTATTGTATTTGCTGGGTTATTTACACTGATTACGAATGTTATTGAAGGACTTTTAAATATACTTGTCGACGTAATGAGTGCCGGACCATCCATCGTATTGATTGTAGTGCTAACCCTGCTGGTTACCTATACAAGCAGATGGCCATTGGGAATCTTTACACTTATCAGCTTGCTATTGATCGATAACCTTGGTTATTGGGAATCAAGCATCCAAACACTGGCTATCGTGCTATTGTCAGGATTCCTAACGATATTGATCGGGATACCGATTGGGATATGGTGCGCCCAAAATAATACGGTGCGCAAGATCGTCACCCCGATTTTGGACTTCATGCAAACGATGCCCGCATTCGTTTACTTGATTCCTTCGATATTATTCTTTGGAATAGGGGTAGTGCCGGGGATCATTGCGTCATTCATTTTCGCAATCGCACCGACAATCCGGATGACGAATCTTGGAATTCAGGAAGTGCCCAATGATTTGATCGAAGCATCGGATGCTTTTGGCTCGACCAGTGGCCAGAAGTTAATCAAGGTACAAATACCTTTGGCCACTCCGACGATCATGGCAGGGGTCAACCAAAGCATCATGCTCGCACTTTCCATGGTCGTTACAGCTTCATTGGTCGGTGCACCAGGACTTGGGGCAGATGTTTACCGCGCTGTCAGCCAAATAAATGTAGGACAAGGATTCGAAGCAGGACTATCCATCGTCATCATAGCAATCATTCTTGATCGTATTACGCAAAATCTTCGTAAGCCGGCTTACGAGCACATCGTTAGCAGAAAAATCATTGTAATCGTTCTTGCGATACTCGTGGTCGCTACTGCACTATTCACTACGTTTGCAAAAGACACGGGTGTGAAAGGCGATGAGAACAGTTTTGCTGCCAAAGCCAATTATGAAATCATCGGAATCGAACCTGGAGCAGGAATAATGAAGCAAACCAAAACCGCTATTTCCGATTATAAGCTAGATGATTGGAAGCTTGTCGAAGGATCTTCGGCTGCTATGGTAGCTGAATTGAAAAAGGCAATCGATAAAAAAGAACCAATCGTCGTTACAGGCTGGACACCGCATTGGATGTTCTCGAAATATGACTTGAAATATCTCGAAGATCCGGATGAAGCATACGGCGGAGCTGAAAATATCAATTCGATCGCCAGAAAAGGTCTTGAACAGGATGCGCCAGGGGCCTATAAAATTCTTGATCAATTCTACTGGGAAACGAAAGATATGGAAAATGTAATGGTTAATGTTGCAGAAGGAATGACTCCTTCAGAGGCAGCAGATAAGTGGATAAAAGAACATCAGGACAAGGTATCCAAATGGACCAAGGGTGCAGCGCCAGGAAACGGTAAAAAAATCAAATTGGTTTATGTTGCCTGGGATACTG
>NZ_PHNG01000754.1:0-13600 GCF_002803435.1 Bacillus sp. mrc49
ATTCCTCGGATTTTTTTTGCATGCCTACGATGACACCGATCAACATCCCTAAAAAACCGCCTAATGCAAAGCCAAGAATCGCCCGAGTTAAACTGATTTGCAAATGGCCGGCCATTTCCCCTGATCGGACGAGATCTATGAAAGCCGTGACGATCAAGGATGGTGATGAGAATAATTGGGCCGGCATGATTCCGGCTGAACCCAATGCCTGCCAGGCAATCAATACTATTGAGGGCAGGAAAAAGCCACGCAATGCAGATTTGGCGATTTTTGATTGTTTTTTCCTTTCCCTCATGATAAGCTGCTTGTTTTGAGCAATGGTTTGTGAAGACATTTTCATCATCCTTTCCTTCTTTTTTCAAAAATCAATCAAATACTCCAATCTTCCCTATCCTGAGGCTGATGGTCCAGCAGGTTTAGGATATGGGATCTCAATTCCTGAAAAGACTTGCTTGTCCTCGTTCTTGGATATGGTAAATCAATGGGAACGATTGCCTTGATCCTTCCGGGCTTGGCATCCATGACGACCACTTTATTCGATAAAAAAAGCGATTCATCAATATCGTGGGTGACGAGCACCATCGTTGTCTTGTTCCTTTCCCATATTTCAAGTAAAGCTTCCTGAAGATGTGTTCGGGTGAATGCATCCAATGCACCGAAGGGCTCATCCAGCAACAAAACTTCAGGATTACGCAACAGCGCCCTGGCAATGGCAACACGCTGCGACATCCCGCCGGACAATTGACGCGGATATACCCTTTCAAATCCTTTAAGCTTAACAAGCGATATCAAATCGTCCACCCCTTTGCGTATATCCGGATTTTTCAATGAAAGATTACCTGAAATATTCTTCTCCACGTTAAGCCACGGAAATAAGCGATGCTCCTGAAAAATGAAACCACGGGCCTTGGACGGGCCACTAACCGGATGATCGCCCACAATTATCTTGCCATCAAAGTCCAAATCAAGGCCTGCAATCAATTTTAATAATGTGCTTTTCCCGCAGCCGCTAGGTCCGATGATGGTAACGAATTCACCATCATTGACAGTCAGATACAAATCTTTCAGAACGAGAATGCTTTCCTGATCATTCTTAAAGGTCTTGCTTACATGATTGATTTCTAACGTGGATACCAAATTACTCACCCCTTCTCGAATAAAAAAACTAGAGTTCCAGCAATGGGGATATCATGGCCCTTTGCTAAAATCTCTAGTTAACTAGTCGATTGCTTCAATATTTCATTTTATATTAACTTATCAATTATCGAGAATCAACAGTTAATGCCGATTTATTTTATCGGATTAATTATAAAAGCAATTGACAGATTATTCTAACAGCTGATAAGATGCACTCATACACAAAACCATATTCTTAAAAGGTCATCTGAATCCACTGGACTACTGGAGATTCAATGAAGAGTATCCCCATTCACTCTTCGTTGAATCTCTTTTTCGTCCTAATTCTGACTATTCTGATGAGGTAGGTGTAATGAACCTTAAGGGAGGGAATTCATGAGGAAATATCGTAACCATTTAACCGGATTGCTGCTTACGATCATCCTCAGTACTGCTGCATTGACAGGCTGTAATTCAGATGCCGGCAAAGCTTCCGGGGAGAGCGAGCCAGTTAAAGTCAGTATTGCCTTGAATGGCAAGATGGGGCCGCTGGTCATTGCAAAGGAAAAGGGATTGTTCGATGATGAATTTTCGAAACTGGGCGCAAAAATCTCGTGGAGTGAATTCCAGAGCGGGCCGCCACTTTTGGAATCGCTGGCCTCCAACCGGGTTGATTTGTCTTTTTTAGGAGATGGTGCACTAATAGCCGGTATTGATAAGAAGCTTCCATTCGAAGTGATTGCCCAAACCGGACAAGGCGGATCTTCTGTCCGAATCATCACTCAGACCGGCGGTAACATTAAGCAGGTTGAAGATTTAAAGGGGAAAACGGTCGGGGTTGCCTCGGGAACAACAGGTCATGTGTATTTAATCAAGGCCTTGAAGGCCCATGGATTAACGACGGATGATATCAAACTCATCAATTTACAGCCTGATGATGCCCAGTCTGCCTTCGAAACGAAACAGCTGGACGCATGGGCGACTTGGAATCCTTATTATCTTAATAATATTGAAAAAGGGAATGCTGTCGCATTGAATGTAAAAGGAAAAATATTGGCTCCTGGTGCAATCATCGCCCGTACCGGATTTGCCAAAGAGCATCCTGAAATTGTCGAGGCGTATTTACGGATTTATAAAAAAGCGGCGGATTGGCAAATTGAACATCCAGATGAAGCATCTGAAATTTATGCCAAAGAAACTAAAATGCCTGCTGCCACAGTCAAGAAAATAATAACGGCCGAAGAGCCAAATATCTTCTTTACCAAAGATGCCATCAAGGCCCAGCAAGAATCGATCGATACGTTGGCGAGCGTGGGCTACATCAAGAAATCGTTTGATTTCCAGAAAGAAATCCACAACGAATACATTGAGGAAGCGTTTAACAAATAAAAAACAAATACGGGAGGAAATCGATTATGACGGAAACTAAAACACAACAAATAAAAGTGGTGCCTGTAGCAGGTCGGATCGGTGCGGAAATTCATGGAGTGCAATTAAGTGGTGACTTGGATTTAAATATATTCAGCGAAATCAAGCAAGCGCTGAACGATCATAAAGTCGTTTTCTTCAAAGGACAAAATCATTTGGATGATGCCTCCCAAGAGGCATTTGCCAAGCTCCTCGGTGAGCCCTATGCCCATCCTACGGTACCGGTCAAAAACGATACGAACTATATATTCGAACTTGATTCCGCACAGGGTGCCAAAGCGAACCAGTGGCATACCGATGTCACTTTCGTCCCAGAGGTTCCCAAATATTCGATTTTAAGAGGTGTAACCATCCCGAAAGTTGGCGGAGATACAGTCTGGGCCAATACTAATAAGGCGTACGAAGACCTGCCGGATGGATTGAGACATTTAGCGGACGAACTATGGGCCATCCATACAAATGAATATGATTATGCCCAATTCAAGCAAGTCGAAAATACAACGGACGAGGTCAAAAAGAAATACCGGGAAATATTCGAATCGACCATTTATAAAACGCGGCATCCAGTCGTCCACGTGCACGCCGAAACTGGGAAAAGACATTTATTGCTAGGTGGCTTTGCCGGAAGAGTGGAAGGTTATACAACAAGTGAGTCTGAACGATTACTAAGTATCTTTGATTCATACGTAACCCGTCTGGAAAATACCGTGCGCTGGCAATGGAGTGAAGGTGACGTGGCCATATGGGACAACCTAGCCACACAGCATTATGCCATCGCCGATTATGAAGACCAGCACCGTGTCGTCCGCCGTGTGACAGTAGGAAAAGAAATCCCGGTAAATAAGGAGAACGAATCCAGCAGACTGCTTAATAAGAAATAACGCCCCTAACTTCTGAGTACCTTACTTACTAGAGAAAGCATAACGTGCTTTTTCCTGCTTTCAAGATATTGTTCACCGCTGGCACTCCCTTATCCAGAATTGTCCGGGTGAAAAAATCGTTCTGAAAGAAAGGCTCTTTAAGATTGTTGGTTTTACTGTTGATTGGCGCGAAGGTGCGAGCCACAGGTAAAGACCTCACAGGGGATAACCCCGAAGAGGCTCACACACCCTCTGAAAAGCTGAGCATCGGAGGGGAAATCGACCACACCTCCTTACTTGGTGATTAGCAACAAAATATGCGAAATCAACCTATGGAAAAAGGGTTTCGGCATGAGCGCCCCGAAACCCTTTTTCCCAAATTAACGATCCTGAACGATTATTTCATCGATTATTCCGTAATCCCTCGCCTCATCAGCGCTTAAGAAGTAATCACGATCAGTATCCTTCGCCACCTTAGCGATAGGCTGACCCGTCCTTTCCGAAATGATTTGATTGATATGGTCCTTTAGCTTCAAGATTCTCCGGGCCGAAATTTCAATTTCCGTGGCTTGCCCCCTTGCCCCTCCAAGCGGCTGATGAAGCATGATTTCGCTATTCGGCAATGCACACCGCTTTCCCTTCGTACCTGCCAGCAAAAGCATGGCGCCGAATGAGGCAGCCATTCCCGTACATACAGTCCGGATATCAGGCTTTATATACTGCATCGTATCATATATGGCAAAACCGGCACTAGTCGATCCCCCCGGGCTATTGATGAAAATGGTGATTTCTTTATCAGGTGCGTCAGCCGCCAAGAATAACAATTGGGCGACGACACTGTTGGCTAAATGATCGGTGATTTCTTCGCCAATCATGATGATGCGATCTTTTAACAGTCGGGAATAAATATCGTACGAGCGTTCACCCTTGCCGGATTGCTCAATTACATATGGAATGGTAGTCATATCTCTTCTTCCTCCTAACAAAATGATTGGCTATGCAGCCAGTGAGAGTGTGTTTGAAGGAGTGAAGCATGGTTTGAAATGCAGCGATCGATCCATCGATCTAGGAATCATCGATTGACTGTTCAGCGATTTGAAAGATGGGATGCTTCTAATGAGGATATCAGGATTTTGCTGCTGCAATGCCTGTGTCATCAGTGATATCAGCCTTTGCTCCTCCTCATACTCCCAATCATCCACGGCGGACAACTTACGCTCCTCCGCATCATTGTCCAAACGTTTTTTGACACGGTTCAAGATTGCCTTTACCGCCGATTCCGTCGTGTTCAAATAATCCGCGATTTCCTTGGAGCGATAAAGAAATCCTTCCTTTAATAAAAACACGACAGCTTGCTTCGGGGTAAGGGATTTTATCATATACTCCACCGTTTCAAACGAATTTTCTCCAATTGCCCCTTGCATATCGTTATCCTGCAATTCGCCTAAAGCTTCCTTTTTTCTTTTTCGGATCGTATCGATCCAGGAATGGCGGGCTATCGTCTTCAATAAAGCAGGTGTTAGCCCCTTCTTCTTCCCATAGACCCGCATTGCCTTCATGATCGTGTCCTGTGCCAAGTCATCACCATCCCAACTATTTTGCGTCAAGAATCGGCAAAACCGAAGCAATTCAGGATATACCTCATCTAAGGCCATGTTGTTATCCTTTATTTCATGACTTTCTTCCCTCAACTTCTTTATCATTTTTCTCACTCCTTCAACACCCTCTATCCTCTAAACGTTTCAGAAAGAGAAAAAGATACGGGGGCACTAAAATTTTCATCGGATGAATTTCCATTAATATTCTATTCCATTCTTACCAGGAGATTTCCTTTCATACTAAAACCTTTCCCTCAAATGTTCAGTTGTAACGGTAAACCTAATGGTAAATCCTCTTTCCTGCACCGATCCCTGGTTTCCTCCCTGCATGCATTTCCTCCGGCGCTTGCGCCTGCGGGGTCTACCGTAGAGGTCCCTTTCCCGCAGGAGTATCGCCGGCCAAATCCACTCTGCGTGAAAAGGAGATGCAAATTCTTTTTGCCCATCTTGTTTTCGAACTGTTTTTTATCGCATATGTATGCTTCTTTAATATTGGTTGCTTCCACGTTTTTGAACTAGGAGTTTAGGCGATCGTTACACCCGGAGCATTCTTGACCGTCCTCTCTACCCATTCCTTATAACCGCTTCAATCCCGATGATAAATCAAAAAGGTTTCGGAATGAAAGCATTCCGAAACCTTTTAATCGACATTTTGATGGTTCAGAGCGAATTACTCCAAACACTGTTTTATTGAATCCATTTTTTTGCAGTATTTGATGTTTTGGGGTCATTGATAAGGTGCCAAAATGTCTCTTTTGCAGCACAGAATATCCATATCCTCCTGTTAATTCTCTTTTCCTTTTACCATTTTGACTTTAGCTGGCCAAAAAGCAAATCTTCCGCAAACGGTAGTGATGGCCGGTACCAGAAATGGTCGGACTATGAAGGTATCCAGAAGAATCCCTAAAGCCGTGATAATTCCGAACTGCACAAGAACTTGAATCGGTAATGTCGCTAGCACGGCAAAGGTGGCCGCCAATATAATACCGGCTGAAGTAATGACCCCGCTCGTTTCACTCACGCCCTCTTTAATGGCCTGCTTCAACGGCATATAGTTCTTTTTCTTCCAAATGCTCGAGATCATGAAGATGTTATAGTCCTCTCCAAGAGCAACCAAGAATACGAAAGCATATAAAGGAATGGCTCCCTGTATAGCATCAGCACCCATTATATTATGGATGATAAGCCACCCTAGTCCTAATGCTGCACTGTAAGATAAGATAACCGTGCCAACTAGGTAAAGCATAGCTACAATGGAACGTAAGTATGCCAATAACAGGATGGAGATAAAGACAATAATCAATGGAACAATGAGATCGTTGTCCTTATTACTAGTTATCATGGTGTCATATTGAGTCGCTGTTTGCCCACCAATCCAGACCTTGGATTTCACGGAAGGAACATTAGCTTCCGCCAATGCATTCTCTGCTGCATCCCTCAATTCTGGAATAGCTTCCATCGCTTTTGTACTGTAGGGATTAACATTGAATTTAACATCATATACTTTTAGATCTTCATTGTCCGCACCGCTTTGGGGTTTAGACACTGTACTGACAAGGTCATGTTTCTTTAACTCTTTTTCAAGGTCTACCGATTTTCCGTCTGTATCGATTACCACTTGAGCCGGAGCTAATTCACCAGGCGAGTATGCGTCAGAAATGACCTTGAACCCTTCCCTTGATGGCATGTCTTCTGGAAAAGAAGATAATACATCATAGGTGTATTTGATTTGACTTGAGTATACCGACATTGCTCCAAAGAAGATCACACATGCTATGATGATCGTCCAAGGTTTGGTTGTCACGATATTACCGACCCAAGTTCCAAAGCGGCTCTTTCCTTTTTTTGCAGGAACCGGTTTTCCTTTCTTTGCAGCCCTCTCTTTTTCCATTTCAGGAGTACGTGGAATGAAAGGATAAAACGAACCTCTTCCCATAACGGATAGTAGTGCTGGAATGAGAGTCAAGCTTGCTATGCCCATAATAAAGATGGACAAGCTAAATGGAATGGCAAAACGGTGGTAAGCCCCATATTCTGCTACAATTAAGACGAGAAGAGAAATGACCACAGTAATTCCACTCATAGCTATGGCACCCGAGGCATCTTTAAACGCATGTATAAGTGCTTTTCGTTTATCATTTACCTTCAGAAGCTCATCACGATAATGAGAAATTAAAAATAAACAATAATCTGTTCCTGCTCCAAACAATAAGACGGTCATAATGGATATGGATTGGGCATCAACGGTAATCCAACCTTTATCCGCTAAAAAACCTAGAATAGGACTAAGCAGCATATAAGCAAATCCTACACCGATTAAAGGAATAATAGCCAAGATTGGGGAACGATAAATAATAAGAAGCAGTACTAAGACAAGCACAACCGTAGCTATCAGTAACGAAACATCCGCTCCTTCAAATAGACTTGTTGCATCTACTTGAATCCCTGCTGGGCCTGTGAAACGTGTACTCAGTTTATTATTTTCATCTATACTTACATTGAAAGGGTTATACGAAACCTGCTTTTTCACTTGTTCTTTGATGTCATCTAAATTTCCCTTTAAGACTTCGGTATCAACACTTTCTTTGAAAAAAATAGGTTGCACTAGCGTTGTTCCATCTTTTGAAACCATTTGTTGCAGTGCTGATACAGGCATTTTATGCAGAGGAGGTGTTGACGATTGATCTTCTAACGGATCTTTCTCTAAATGTTCAGCCATTTGTTGGACTGCTTTCAGATCCTCTTCCGTTAATCCCGATTCATTGTGCCACGTAAGCAATGCAGGTATCCCTGAGGAATTTGGAAATTGTTTCTTAACTAACTTATCTGCTTCCACAGAAGGTGAATCTTCACTCAGATTTGGGGCATTATTAACTTCTGAGTCATTTACTGCGGGCCAAGCAATGGTTAAAGCTGCCGTTAGAACAACCCATATGCCAATGACAACCCAGCGACTAACCCTACCAGTCATATATGAGCTGAAGGTTGTTAGTATAGATTTTTTCATCTGAATTCCCTCGTTTCCAATTTGGTTTGTTTCTATTAGAATATACATATATCATACGATTAATTATATATACCAGAAGGTTAATTAATCAACTAATTTCATTTGGAAAATTAATTCAACCAGAAGGAGGTTTCATATGCATAATCATAATATCCAGAAGAAAAAACCGGGACGACCCAAAATGACGAATGACTCGAATATAACAAGAGATCAAATTCTACAAACTGCATCCTTCCTATTCATGACATATGGATATGAAGGCGTTTCAATGGAACAAGTTGCCGATGCCAGCAATGTTACAAAAGCAAGCGTCTATTACTATTTTAAAAATAAGGCAACTTTATTCACCATCGCAGTATCAAGCATGTTCCGCCGCATAAAAATACAGACAGATAAACTGCTGAACAGTTCCAATGGATTGAAGCACAGATTATACGAAGTAACGTTCGAGCATTTAATTAGGCCACATATAGATTTTGAAACATTACTGCAGGAGGCTTCCCTTTCCCTTACAGAAGAACATATCCAAGAGATCCGCACAGCAGAAAACGAGGTTCATCAAGCACTGGAGAACATATTCAAGCAAGCAATGGAAAATGGGGAGATAGTAGTCAAAAATCCATTATTGCTCGCCCATGCCTTTTCTACAGTTACCATGATTCGAAACAAAAAAGAATTAATAATTGAATTGGGCGGACCAGAAAAAACGGCGCAAGCTCTAGTAGATCTATTTTGGGTAGGAATCGGGCCAAAATGAATCTATGATCGATGCATAGACTCCCAATGCAATGATGTCGTATCTAAAAAAATAGAGAACCGGTCCGCCATAGGCAGCTTGATTTGGCGGGCTCCTTTTTTGCGTTTTTTCTCGTATCTTCCTCCATCCTCGCAAAATTCCCCATCAGGAGAATGATCTCCATTAAGCGAGGCTGAGGATAGCCATTTCTGTTAGTTAGGGGTCACCCATGCCGTTTCCTTGATGAGCCTTTGCCTAGAGGAATGTTCACGCTTAATTTCTTCTGTAGTAACTACTGGCGTTCGAATTCCACCTAATAGGTTTGTACCGCCTGGAGCTTAATGGAAAAAGCGGATGCACTTTCACCAATGCCGAAGGATGATCAGGGTTTTGCTAATGAAGTCCAACGAATCAATCATGTACTCCCCGCATCTTATCACCTGTTATATGCGTTAAATCGTTGCTCCTGTGGTGTTGCCCATGACTCAAAGTAACGGATGAACTATTTCCATTGGAATTAGTAAGTAAGACCACATATTGTGGTCTCTTTTGTTCGTACAAAGTTAGCATTAATCCTTAACCAAGTAGTCAGGTCTTATGTCCAATCACACTTAATCCTTTCCCATATATTAAATAAAAAAAAGGAGATGAGAAATGTGAGTAGTGATAAAGATAAAAATAAAATTAAAGTAAAACTGAAAAATAAAAATAAATATAAAGACAAAAGTACAAATTCCTCAAGAAATTCTAATGATGATCCTTTAAAGGAAGAAGTAGCTCCATCATTTAGATACGAGGAATGCGTTGATCGTGCCTTTCGAATTCCTATTTTCTTAAGCACAACAAATACATTAAATCCAATACAACAGCAGTTTCAAGACCGCCTTATTTTCGAGATTGAGAACGCTCTGCTTTTTCCACGTACTTTGCCTATAAGTGAACAATATCCAGAAAACATTTTAACAAGTATCCGCCGGTTGGTTTCATCAAGCTATGGAATGTTGGCAATCAACTTTCGTCGATTTCTCGTTGAGGTTACCGATACTAATGTAGGGCAGCCTTCATCATCCCCTCCGTTCTGGGAAGGCTCAACTTTTTTACAAATTGAACCCTCGATGGCTTTTCAATTTGGACTGCCCATATTATTAGTAAGGGAAGATAATACTGACCAAAATATCGGAATTTGGGCAGGGGGAATCACTCCACTCAACACATTCATCGTTTGGGATTCTGAAAATGAATCTGTTGAGGAATTCTTTAGTAGTGTTCAATGGAGAGAAGCCTTTGCCAATTGGTGTGCAGAGGTAAGGAACGGATATTATAATCAGACAGAACCTAAATTCAAATACAGATGTTAGTACACAGGGGAAATTTGATTGAAGTTCTCTTCTTCTAAGCATCGGTATCATAATGAATATGTATATTTCAACACTAAATCAGCTCTGCCGATTGCCTCCAGTCGAGCTGACTTTTTAGTGCGAAGACATCTTGTGACGAAGACTGCCACAAAAGAACGTTTACCTGCGTGCTGCTCTTATAAGACAAAAGTTAACTCAAAATATCCAAACTTATAGGCCATTCCTTAAGGATTGAACTATTTTAGATTGTGCTCCTTTCTTTTATAGCAATAGATATAATAAAAATACAGTCTGTTAGGGGTAAAACGGTAAAACTAGGATACCAGCAGGAACAAAAAGCTTACAAGACATATATAATCCTAACCGCCTGAAAAATAGTGAACTTATCCGATCGATACAACAGCCTCTTCAAAGGAAAGACTCAGACAAATGAATGACAGCTGCAAGAACCTGATCATGCATAGTAGCTAATAGTGCTCCCTCTGGAGAGCAACTTAATTTAAAAATCGGCTTTTATATAGTTGATGTCCTTAAGTCATTTCAACTGATCTTATTTTTGACATTCATCTCCAATTCACCTTTGATTGCAATAACGAATATCAAAATTGGCCATTCCTCCCGCCTCGGAAACGTATGGCAGGACTGTCACCTTCCATTCGTTTTTTAATTATCACAACATAGAAGGAACGTTCTCTTAGTATTTGTAGAGTAACAAAAAAGGCCCTACACAATTAAGTGTAAGGCCTTCTTCCAACAGCACTCCTGGCTGTTTCATGATACCGGTGGCCGGGGTCGAACCGGCACTCCAGAGGAACACGATTTTGAGTCGTGCGCGTCTGCCAATTCCGCCACACCGGCATGATTGTTGGAGTTTACAATAGTTTTAGTCAATGCTAATTATGTAATTGTCCATACGATTAATAAATACCCTTTAATTAAAATAATATACTATTATATATTTGTCAATTAATAAATTAACTCTTTTAAAAAAAGACACTCCTGAATAGGTCCTACCACGATTGCTATATTGGATTATTATTATTATTTTCGCCACTTAATTTTATTATAGTTCCAGCCTTAAGCTAGTTAAATGACCTTCTTCCTCAAAAAATCTATCGCCCACGTTTACCTTATATGCATAAGTAATCTACGAACGGTCATCAATACCAATAATATAAACCTCTACATCTTTAACAGCTAAAATATCGCCTGAGGTTACCACATCATCATTTGTTGAAGTGATAGCGATTTTTTCATTACGGAAAAACATTCTAGGTTCTGCGTTTCTCCCATCAATTCTTGGCCGTATCTCTACTTTAAATAAATCAGTTTGTTCAGGCACTTAATCAACGTATATGCCAAACCTTTAGTCTCACTAATTTGGTATACCACCGCTTGTTACATAATACTTTGCAAGTGTATCTCTAAAAGCATGTATGGATGTTTTACCGACTCCTCTACGCTTATTATAACGAGCAGTAGCTTGTTTACACGATTAGCATTCTGCTTTAGTCGGTTAAACACAAAAAAGTCAATGCTTAGAGACAATCTCAGCATTGACTTATAAGGGTTTAACCCTTTAGATGATACCGGTGGCCGGGGTCGAACCGGCACTCCAGAGGAACACGATTTTGAGTCGTGCGCGTCTGCCAATTCCGCCACACCGGCATGATTGTTGGAGGCGGCAACCGGAATCGAACCGGTGGTAAAGGTTTTGCAGACCTCTGCCTTACCGCTTGGCTATGCCGCCAACGTTTTGGAGCGAAAGACGGGATTCGAACCCGCGACCCCAACCTTGGCAAGGTTGTATTCTACCACTGAACTACTTTCGCATATGGCTGGGCTAGAAGGGATCGAACCTTCGCATGACGGAATCAAAATCCGTTGCCTTACCGCTTGGCTATAGCCCATTAACGTTGTTTTCATTATAGCACATTTTAAAGAAAAATGGGGCGACTGATGGGAATCGAACCCACGAATGCCTGAACCACAATCAGGTGCGTTAACCACTTCGCCACAACCGCCATGATAAGATTGAAATTGGCAGGGGTAGTAGGACTCGAACCCACACTGGAGGTTTTGGAGACCTCTGTTCTACCTTTAAACTATACCCCTAAAGAGATGGTGGAGGGGGGCAGATTCGAACTGCCGAACCCTAAGGAGCGGATTTACAGTCCGCCGCGTTTAGCCACTTCGCTACCCCTCCGCATATGGATGAAACATGGTGCCGGCAAGAGGACTTGAACCCCCAACCTACTGATTACAAGTCAGTTGCTCTACCAGTTGAGCTACACCGGCACTACTATGGTGGCTCAGGACGGAATCGAACCGCCGACACAAGGATTTTCAGTCCTTTGCTCTACCGACTGAGCTACTGAGCCAAACTTTAAAAATGGCGGTCCCGACGGGAATCGAACCCGCGATCTCCTGCGTGACAGGCAGGCATGTTAACCGCTACACCACGGGACCATAGATTGCGGGGACAGGATTTGAACCTGCGACCTTCGGGTTATGAGCCCGACGAGCTACCGGACTGCTCCACCCCGCGACGGTAATAATGTTTCTATTCAAGAATCAAGTTTTCGTGTGAATTGTTTCTGTGGAATGATGACCAACCACTACCTGAAACAACCTGACCTTATGTAAAAATGGTGGAGGATGACGGGATCGAACCGCCGACCCTCTGCTTGTAAGGCAGATGCTCTCCCAGCTGAGCTAATCCTCCAATATGTTGCCGAAATGGTGACCCGTACGGGATTCGAACCCGTGTTACCGCCGTGAAAGGGCGGTGTCTTAACCGCTTGACCAACGGGCCAGGTATAAATGGCGGAGAGCAAGGGATTTGAACCCTTGAGACAGGGTTACCCGTCTACACGATTTCCAATCGTGCTCCTTCGGCCACTCGGACAGCTCTCCATTTATGGCTCCGCAGGTAGGACTCGAACCTACGACCGTTCGGTTAACAGCCGAATGCTCTACCACTGAGCTACTGCGGAACAATATAAGCTTGGCGACGTCCTACTCTCACAGGGGGAGACCCCCAACTACCATCGGCGCTGAAGAGCTTAACTGCCGTGTTCGGAATGGGAACGGGTGTGACCTCTTCGCTATCGTCACCAAACATTGTTTGCGTTTTTTCAAGACATATATTATTATAACGTCTTTTCGAGAAAATGCAAGAAGAAATTTTCATTCCTTCAAAACTAGATAATAAGAAGGTATTTCATTTTTTTCAGAAGCGTTGGTTAAGTCCTCGATCTATTAGTATCAGTCAGCTCCACATGTCGCCACGCTTCCACCTCTGACCTATCAACCTGATCATCTTTCAGGGATCTTACTAGCTTGCGCCATGGGAAATCTCATCTTGAGGGGGGCTTCATGCTTAGATGCTTTCAGCACTTATCCCGTCCGCACGTAGCTACCCAGCTATGCCTTTGGCAAGACAACTGGTACACCAGCGGTGCGTCCATCCCGGTCCTCTCGTACTAAGGACAGCT
>NZ_PHNG01000755.1:0-3692 GCF_002803435.1 Bacillus sp. mrc49
ATTGATTACATTCGGTACAGCTATAGTATTATTGGTCGGCAGCTTATTCCTAATTCCAAGCATCGGCGTCAGCTTCATGCCGGCAGATGAAGAGAAGCAGATCATCGTCACTTATACTCCAGCACCTGGCGAGTTAAAAGAGGATATTGAAAAGGAAACGGAAAAAGTAGAAAAGTACCTGATGGATAAAGATGATGTGGAAACAGTCCAATACACACTAGGTGAAAACATGATGAGCGGCATGATGGGCGGCTCCAGTAATTCCGCGCTCTTCTATGTGCTTTATGATGAAGACACCGAAAACTTCGGGGCAAAGAAAGAAAAGATCATAAAATATCTGACCAATCTTGACTCTCCCGGAACTTGGAAGCAACAAGAGTTCACCTCTACATCAAGCAATGAAACGACTCTTTATGTCTATGGAAATACACAAAAAGACATTGAACCGGTAATCAATGATATTCAAAACATCATGAAGAAAAATAAACAATTGAAAGATGTCGATACAAGTCTTTCCGATGCATATGAGCAATATACACTCGTGACAGACCAGAAGAAACTTAGTGAACTTGGACTAACAGCTGCCCAAGTCGGCATGTCCATTGCAAATTCGAACAAAGACGATGCTTTGACCACTATCAAGAAAGACGGAGAAGAAGTCAAAGTTTATGTAGAGACAGAAGAAAAGACATTCGAAGATAAAAAAGATCTCGAGAATACGAAAATCACTTCTCCAATGGGAATGGAAATTCCTTTGAAAGAGGTTGTTAAAATCGAGGAAGGTAAGGCATCCGATACGATAAGCCGACGCGACGGAAAAATTTACGCGGACGTTTCTGCAACGATCAAATCGGATGATGTTGCAGCAGTAACCAAAGAGGTACAAAAGGAAGTTGAAAAATTAGACCTTCCAGCAAGTGTCACTGTAGACTATGGTGGTGTGACCGAAGATATTCAAGAATCGTTCACTCAGCTTGGAATCGCCATGTTGGCAGCCATCGCAATCGTTTACTTTGTCCTTGTCGTCACTTTCCATGGCGGGTTAGCTCCGATCGCCATTCTATTCTCCTTACCGTTCACGGTAATCGGAGCTTTAGTAGGCTTATTCATTGCCGGTGAGACCATTAGCGTTTCAGCCATGATGGGTGTGCTCATGCTTATCGGTATCGTTGTAACCAACGCCATCGTATTGGTGGACCGGGTAATCAAAAATGAAGAATCCGGATTATCTACACGTGAAGCGCTGCTCGAGGCGGGCTCTACCCGTCTACGCCCAATCTTGATGACCGCCCTGGCTACGATCGGTGCTTTAATACCGTTGGCCATAGGAGCGGAAGGCAGCGGCCTGATCTCACAAGGTTTGGGAATTACCGTAATTGGCGGATTAGTGAGTTCCACCTTGCTGACACTTGTCATAGTACCGGTAGTATATGAAGTAATCATGAAAATAGGTAAAAAGAAGAAAAAAGCAGCTAAATAAAGATCACTGAAAAAAAACCCTTGTAGCAGACACTTAACAAAAGTGGCGACCTACAAGGGCTTTTTTTATGTACAATGAAATGGACCTTGAACAAAACGATATTGAGGAAATAATAATAAAAAAAGCCCTCAGTGAGGTCTTTGGGCGAGTGGATCGATTAAAATGCCTATAACGTCGCATATATCGTCGTGCCGTTATATCAGGCGGCCCCGGAAGGCAGGATAAAAGCTGGAGGGTAAAGCCTGAGCCTGGAGCATTCAGTTGATTTGACCGAGGGGGACACATACCAAACAGCCCAGCAGAGACCGCGAGTAGCGCCTCAAGTCCCGCTCCCTTCCTTTCGATAAGCTAAGGTTGGGCGTACCTGTATTTCCAAGGAAATGCTTAGGCCCTTAAATGACAAAAAAAAAGGAAAGACCATCCCTTCCTTTTACTTACCTATGAATCAATGCTTGGTGAATGTTTGGTCAATCGCATCTTCCAAATCCAACGATTTTTCCTTTAAATAACGCTTTGTCACATTTAAATCTTTATGACCGGCAAGCTTGGATATCGTTTGAACATCTATCCCATTATCCACTAACCTTTGGCAAAAGGTATGACGCAATTTATGCGGATGCACATTGTATTTTTTCAATATATATTGAACCGATCTCGGAGTGATTCTTTGATTGTAACTCGAAAGGAACAAAGGATCTGCTTTATCTTTTAAAGAGTTTAGATAATTCTTTACATGCTGAATGGCCGATTGTGTAAGGGGAATGGTTCGATCGATTTCACCTTTTGCATTTCTGACTAGTATGCAATTCCGCTCCTGATCCATGATGACGTCAGAGCCATTTAAGTCACATAATTCAGAAACACGGATTCCAGTATGCAACAGCAGGTACACGATGGCGATGTTCCTTAGATTTCCCTCTGCTTCTATATCCCTTAACAGGATTTCCTGTTCTTTTATATTTAACGTGTCAGGCACCTCATGCTTGTGCTCTTTAACCTTACGCTCTACAGAGAGCATTATTTGCGGTTTACCTAAAAATTTGAAGAATACGTTTAGGGCGATATAGTGTTTTTCAATTGTCCCTGGGCTTTTCTTGCAATTTTCTAAATTATCAAGATAATCCTGAACATCTTCAGAATCAATCTCCATCAATATCTTTTGTGTCTGGTCACAAAACTGTGAAAGGACACCAGTATACGTTTTGATCGTATTATCTGATTTGCCTTGGTCTCTCAACCAGTCAGCAAACGAAAAAATCATTTCATCTTTAGCAGAGGTATCCATCGGCTATTCCCCCAATGACAGTTTCAGAACTAAGTTAATTTTAACATATATCCCTACAGAAACGAAGAATTCTGTCCGGATGTCTTCATCTGGTTAAGATTATATAGAAAGAAGGTGACCTATTTATCCATATATCATAAAAAATGCTTCAAATATAATATGCCCTAACCTATTCTATATAGTAATATCATTATTTGATTCTTTTTTCATGCACTTGGATACAGCGTGGATAAGAATATATCTCGCAAAAAAAGACCAGCCGGATGGCTGATCTTCGAAATGGCTTGGCGGCGTCCTACTCTCACAGGGGGAAACCCCCAACTACCATCGGCGCTGAAGAGCTTAACTGCCGTGTTCGGAATGGGAACGGGTGTGACCTCTTCGCTATCGCCACCAAACATATGAGGAACGTTGTTCCTTCAAAACTAGATAATAAGAAGGTATTTCATTTTTTCAAAAGCGTTGGTTAAGTCCTCGATCTATTAGTATCAGTCAGCTCCACATGTCGCCACGCTTCCACCTCTGACCTATCAACCTGATCATCTTTCAGGGATCTTACTAGCTTGCGCCATGGGAAATCTCATCTTGAGGGGGGCTTCATGCTTAGATGCTTTCAGCACTTATCCCGTCCGCACGTAGCTACCCAGCTATGCCTTTGGCAAGACAACTGGTACACCAGCGGTGCGTCCATCCCGGTCCTCTCGTACTAAGGACAGCTCCTCTCAAATTTCCTGCGCCCGCGACGGATAGGGACCGAACTGTCTCACGACGTTCTGAACCCAGCTCGCGTACCGCTTTAATGGGCGAACAGCCCAACCCTTGGGACCGACTACAGCCCCAGGATGCGATGAGCCGACATCGAGGTGCCAAACCTCCCCGTCGATGTGGACTCTTGGGGGAGATAAGCCTGTTATCCCCGGGGTAGCT
>NZ_PHNG01000756.1:0-11886 GCF_002803435.1 Bacillus sp. mrc49
GGCAAGTTTTGCTACTAAACTATTCCACCATGACCTACACCAACGTTTTAGAGGCGGAGGTGTGTTCATGGTGGTTTTTTGTTGTGTTTTGCTAAAAAGGGGGAAGGTCTATGAGCAATTCGACGAGCACGTTTAAAATCAATGGCTTGGATTATACGGCAAAAGCCGGATTGACGATACTTGAGGTTATCAACAAAAATGGGCTAGCCCACCCGCAAATTTGCTATGTCCCCGAGGTCGATCCGATCCAGACCTGTGACACTTGCATTGTCGAAGTCGATGGCAAACTCGTCCGGTCCTGTTCGACCGTGGCCATGAGCGGGATGGATATTGCCCTGGGCTCACGCAGCGCAAAAGAAGCCCAAACCGAAGCGATGGATCGGATTCTGGAAAACCACTCCTTATACTGTACAGTGTGTGATAATAATAACGGCAATTGCAAGCTTCACAACACGGCAGAATTAATGGAAATTGAACACCAGAAATACCCTTACACACCGAAAGTGAAATTGGCCGATGTCGATATGTCGCACCCATTTTACCGTTATGATGCCAATCAATGCATTGCATGCGGGCAATGCGTCGAGGTCTGCCAGAACCTTCAGGTCAACGAGACACTATCCATCGATTGGGAAGCTGATCGCCCAAGGGTCATCTGGGATGAAGGCTCCGAAATCAACAGCTCATCATGTGTCGGCTGCGGACAGTGTGTAACCATTTGTCCCTGCAATGCATTAATGGAGAAGTCAATGCTCGGTGAGGCTGGGTTCATGTCAGGTATCAAAAACGATTTGCTCGAACCAATGATTGACCTTGTCAAAGAAGTGGAGCCTGGGTACAGCGGGATTTTCGCCCTTTCGGAAATCGAGGCGGCCATGCGTGAGAAACGGACGAAGAAGACAAAAACGGTCTGTACGTTTTGCGGGGTTGGCTGCTCATTCGAGGTCTGGACTAAGGGCCGGAAAATCCTTAAAATCCAACCGACTCATGATGCTCCCGTCAATGCGATTTCCACATGTGTCAAAGGGAAATTCGGCTGGGATTTCGTAAACTCCGAGAAACGATTATCCAAACCGCTCATTCGGAAAAATGGCAAATTCATCGAATCGAGCTGGGATGAAGCACTGGATCTGGTCGCCTCAAGACTCGGTTCGATCAAACAACAGCATGGCGGCAACTCCGTAGGCTTCATTTCTTCCTCCAAAATCACGAATGAAGAAAACTATGTCATTCAAAAGCTGGCACGACAAGTATTCGAGACGAATAACGTCGACAATTGCTCTCGTTATTGCCAATCGCCTGCTACAGACGGATTGTTCCGTACAGTCGGAATGGGCGGAGATTCCGGAACGATCAGGGATATTGCCGCGGCTGGCTTGGTCATCATCGTCGGGGCGAATCCTGCTGAAGGGCATCCTGTACTGGCGACACGCGTGAAGCGGGCCCATAAGCTTCACGGCCAAAAACTGATTGTAGCCGATATCAGGAAAAACGAAATGGCGGAGCGTTCCGATATTCACATCAGCCCTAAACAGGGCACGGACCAGGTCTGGTTGATGGCAGTTACCAAATATATGATCGACCAAGGCTGGCATGATCAGGAATTCATTGATGAGAATGTGAACTTCTTCGACGATTATATGGAAGTACTTGAGAAATACACCCTTGAATATGCTGAAATGCACACAGGGCTTGCAAAAGAAGCATTGATCCAAATTGCTGAATTGATCCGTGATGCCGATGGGACCTGCATTCTGTGGGGGATGGGTGTAACCCAAAACACTGGAGGCTCCGACACGTCGGCCGCCATTTCCAACCTTTTGCTGGCTACAGGAAACTACCGCCGCACTGGAGCCGGTGCCTATCCGCTTCGCGGCCATAACAATGTCCAAGGCGCTTGCGATATGGGTACCCTCCCGACATGGCTTCCCGGATACCAGCATATTTCCGATGATGCGGCACGCGCCAAATTCGAAAGGGCTTACGGTGTGACAATCGATGGCAAACCAGGCATGAACAATATCGAAATGCTTCACGCCATTGAAAAAGGCGACATGAAAGCAATGTACCTTGTCGGCGAAGATATGGCACTTGTCGATTCGGATGCCAACCATGTTCATGACGTATTATCCAGCTTGGATTTCTTCGTGGTGCAAGATATTTTCCTATCCAGGACCGCTCAATATGCAGACGTCGTGTTACCTGGCGTACCCTCACTTGAAAAAGAGGGAACGTTCACCAATACGGAGCGTCGCGTACAGCGTCTATACCAAGCACTGCCTGCTCTAGGAGACGCTAAAGCGGATTGGTGGATCACCCAAGAGATCGCCAAACGGTTGGGAGCGGATTGGAATTACACACATCCTGGTGAAATCTATGATGAAATGGCAAGCCTTTCACCAATTTTCAGCCAAGCCAATTATGGTGTGCTCGAAGGCTGGAACAGCTTCCTCTGGGGCAGCCATGACGGAGCAAGCACGCCGCTCCTTTATGTAGATGGTTTTAACTTTCCCGATAAGAAAGCCCGTTTTGCGCTATCTGATTGGGTGGAGCCGGCTCAGTTCCCAGCGGAATTCGATCTTCACATCAACAACGGGCGGATGCTGGAGCATTTCCATGAAGGAAACATGACGAATAAATCTATTGGAATCCAAGCAAAGGTGCCGGGTATTTTCGTTGAAATATCACCAAAGCTGGCTAGTGAGCGCAAAGTCGGTGATGGCGGGCTCGTCCGCTTGGTGTCACCATTCGGAGCCGTTAAATTAAAGGTGCTGATCACGGACCGGGTAAAAAACAACGAGCTATTTTTACCGATGAATTCCGTTGATAAAGACTCTGCCATCAACTTCCTGACCGGTCCCATTTACGACCAGCGCACAAGCACGCCGGCATACAAACAGACGATGGTCCGCATGGAAGTGTTATGCGCAAGCGGCGATACTCCGTTGCCCGATACAAATCCACGGAATAAAAAACGACATCCCCAAAATGGAGTCGAGGTTGAGCGGAAGTGGGCCCGTCCAGGGTATGTTCATTTAACGGAAAAATAAACAAGGAAGGTGATGTTCATGGCAGCTCCCATTACGGAAATCCATAATCCGCTTACGGAGGAAGAAGAAAAGCTCCAAAAACTAGAAGAACTAAAAACACTGATCGCCAATAATGAAGATGCCTTAAACCATATGTTTAAAATCGTCAATGAACTGAATGGCGCCGGAGTATTCGAAGCTGCGACCTCCATGCTTCAAGGAAAAGAACAAATTGCAAAAATCGCCCTTGAACAAGTCACAAGACAACCTGTCACAAACCTGATCAATACCGTTATGGGGGCAACAGGGGCCTTGATGAAAGCTGATGCCGGACAATCGACGAAACTGCTGAGCAGTGCACTCGCCGGAATCGACGAAGGAAACAAGTTCCTCCAAAGCGAAAAGAAAATCGGCGTACTCGATCTAATGAAAACGTTGAATGATCCCGACATAAACCGGGCGATCGGTTTCGGCGTCCACTTCCTGAAGGGTATGGGCAAGGAATTGAAGGAATAGGAAGGAAGGTTGACTCTTTTTGGGTCAGCCTCTTTTTTCACTCATCAAAAAACAGGCTGTACTCCCTCCCCTTATTCACGCCACGGCTTGTCAGATTCAAAGATTGCAGGATTCCCGTTGCGGTGGATGCAGAGGAAATATTCAAAAAATCCCGCAGCTGCCGATTCGTGATAGTCGGGCCGATTAAATAAAAATAATCTCGTAAAGCTTGGACATGTGCATCCTTACTGGCTAGTCCGCTTGGCTTGCAAATCCTTGTACCATATCTCCTAAGTAACTGGTGACAGTTACAATTCTCGCAAATCATCCCTTTTAGTAGATCACTTTCGGTAAGTTTGTACCGGTCAAGAATGGAAAAATCGGCATCGATATGCTGTTTATTGATGACGCGAACAGCTTTCTTTAAAGCTTTAGCATCTAAAATCGATTCTTTCATGGAATTTTCGATTTGCTTTATTTTAGCGGGAAGCGCCTCGCGATGAATGACTTTATACTGGAGCGTACGGTTTTCAGGAGAGGTACGGATGATGGTTTGGGGATTGCTGATGACAATGAATGAATGGATCGGAATTACTGGAATGTTTTATTGCAAAAACCAATTCTGCAACTGTGATTCCTGGCGGCCGACTTGAATGAGAGGATCCGGAAACGCCGACTCTACTCCATCTTTCGTCCGGATGAGCTGATTGAAATGATGATCAAAATAGATTATGCCCGTTATGATTTCGGCATTTTATCTGCGAAACCGATCTTTTTTTCTGCGAATTCGGCGATATATCGATTTTTCGACAAAAAAAGGACCCCAAAAGCAGGCCCTCGTCATAAATCTGCAAGCGCCCTGCCCGCCTGTCGTCCGGAGAAAAGGCAGCCGCCGACGAATGTTCCTTCCAACGAACGGTAGCCGTGAACCCCACCCCCGCCGAATCCAGCTACCTCACCCGCTGCATACAGTCCTATCACCGGATGTCCAGAAGCATTCAGGACGCGGCAGGAAAGATCGGTTTGCAATCCCCCTAGAGTTTTTCTGCTGACGATATTCAACCGCACCGCTATCAAAGGACCATTCTTTTGATCGAGGATTTTATGCGGTGCTGCAACCCTTATTAACCGATCCCCGATATAATGGCGTGCTCCACGCATTGCGGTGATTTGCAGGTCTTTCGTGAATTTATGATCCATCTCCCTATCCCTCGCGATTATTTGCCGCTCGATATCGGCAAGGACAAGCAAGTTCTCTTCCGTGAGCTTATTCATCCCCTCCACAAGTTCCGAGAGTGAATCCGCTATGACAAAATCCTCGCCCTTGTCCATGAAAGCCTGCACGGGAGACGATGCGCCAGGCAGGACCCGGGATAACACCTTCCGAATGCTTTTGCCTGTCAAATCGGGATTTTGCTCAGAGCCCGATAAAGCAAATTCTTTTTCGATGATCTTCTGCGTCAAAATGAACCATGAATAGTCGTACCCTGTCGCCATGATGGCATCAAGCGTCCCCAGCGTATCGAATCCCGGAAAATTCGGAGCTGGGAATCGCTGGCCCGTTGCATCAAGCCAAAGAGATGAAGGCCCGGGCAGGATACGGATTCCATGCTTTGCCCAAACGGGATCATGATTCTTGATACCTTCCGTATAGTGCCACATCCGGTCGCGATTGACGATTCTTCCGCCTGCCTTTTCCGTAATGGCAAGCATCCTCCCATCCACATGCTCAGGAACGCCGGAAATCATATTTTTCGGGGCTTCACCTAGTCGCGCAGGCCAATTCTTTCTTATCAATTCATGATTGGCCCCGATCCCGCCGCTTGTAACAAGCACAGCTTTAGCATGAAACGAAAAGTCACCGATCACTTCCCGGGAGCTTGCCTCGCCGCGAGCTGCCGAGCTCGGCACAAGCACCGATCCACCTACACCAATGACAGAATCGTCTTCCGTTAACAATTCATTCACACGATGGCGGGGGCGATAATCGACCAGACCTTTACCGATCGCATTACGGACCCGATCCTCGAACGGCTTTACGATTCCCGGGCCCGTTCCCCATACTATATGAAAACGCGGAACCGAGTTACCATGCCCTTCAGCGAGGTAACCCCCTCGCTCCGCCCAGCCAACTACCGGAAAAAAACGGATGCCCTGGGCTGTCAGCCATTCACGTTTTTCCCCTGATGCAAAGTTGACGTACGCTTCCGCCCACTTTTTCCCCCAATGATCTTCATCATCCACCCGATCAAAACCCGCTGTACCTAACCAGTCCTGCCAGGCAAGCTCCCGTGAATCCTTAATGCCCAATCTCCGCTGCTCGGGTGAGTCGACAAGAAACAAGCCGCCGAAAGACCACCAAGCCTGCCCGCCTAGAGAAGCTTCCGGTTCTTGATCCAGCAGCAACACTTTCCTTCCGGCATCCGCAAGCTCTGCCGTAGCCACCAACCCGGCGAGACCCGCTCCGACCACAATCACATCAAATCCCATCAACATGCCCCCGCCTCCATATGTATACGCTTTCATAAAGTGCTCTCTTCCTACATTCCCTGTTCATCCTCATATTCCTTCTTGAAAGGAAAAAAGGCAAATAAAAAACCACCAATATATGTATTGGTGGAGACGGTGGGAGTCGAACCCACGTCCAGACATAACGGCACTTAAGCTTCTACGAGTGTAGTCGATATATTCGCATTTCGCGAACTCATTAGCCTATCGACAGGCGGCAGAGCAGCTAGTCTGATTGGTCTCTTCCTTCATCCTCAGACGGTGGATTCCGGCGTATCCCACTTAGAGTGAGTCCCTTACCCTACCACGTGGGCCATGGAGGGAGGAACAGCTAACGACTGTTGTTACGCAGCGAAAGCTAGGTTGTTGTTTTGTTTGCCAGTTATAGGCGTTGACGTTTTAACGAGGCCGATCCCCTCGACTCGCAACTTAAGCTCGAACTATCCCTGTCGAATCCGTAACGTCCCCATGATTGAAATGGAGCGTACGAGAGAAGAATAGTCAGCAAGTTGGCTGATATTCAATTGTCATCGGTACAGGATTAATTATAACAGATTGAAACGAAAAATCAATTGTAAGGTCTTGGCAGTGTTACATCTTCTGACGATCACGGAAAGCACGTTCAATATCACGTTTCGCTTCCTTCTTCTTCAGGTCATCTCGCTTGTCATATTGCTTCTTCCCTTTTCCAAGCCCGATTAAAACCTTGGCAAACCCATTTTTCAAATACATTTTCAATGGAACGATGGTGTAGCCCGCTTCTTTCGTTTCACCGATCAGTTTACTGATTTCTTTCTTATGCAAAAGGAGCTTCCGTGTCCGCAACGGGTCATGGTTAAACTGGTTCCCTTGCTCGTAAGGACTGACATGCATATTATAAAGATATATTTCGCCATTTTCTATTTTAGCGAAGGCATCCCTCAAATTCACTCGGGCCGCACGGATTGCCTTGATTTCGGTCCCTTTCAAAACGATGCCTGCTTCAAATGTTTGTTCAATGAAGAAATCATGATACGCTTTTTTATTTTGTGCTAGTTGTTTACCTGAGCCTTTTGGCATCTAACTCTCCCCTTTTTACATCCGATCGCGGTGAGAGGATGAATCGATCATCCCCTCACATCAATCTTATCTCTTTTTAGGCTTCCTCTTGCGCTTGGCAGCGGGCGCATTTTCAAAGAATTTTTTCTTCTTTTTCGGCTTTCTATCGGAAGAAGGCGAATCTCCCTTGCGATTGCCGCCACGGCCGCCGCCTTTTCCATCGTTTCTTCCGCCATTCCCGCCGCGGCCACGTTTACGGTCACCTGAATTGGCTTTGAATATTTTCTTCTCTCCGGATGGACGCGGACGGCTCACCTTCATGCCGATGATTTCAAAATCGATGGCGCGTTCCTCTTTATTGACGTTGGAAACACGTACGTCGATTTCGTCCCCAATCCGGAATACATTCCCTGTACGTTCCCCGATCATGGCCAGCTGGCGCTCATCGAAGCGGTAATAGTCATCCGTCATGAAGCTGACATGAACAAGCCCCTCAATGGTGTTCGGCAGCTCGACGAACATTCCGAAATTCGTAACGGAACCAATGATGCCGGTATATTCCTCGCCAATTTTATCAAGCATATATTCGGCTTTCTTCAAATCATCGGTTTCGCGCTCCGCATCGACGGAGCGACGTTCCCGCTTCGAGGTATGATCGGCAATCTCGGGTAAAATCGCATTCCATTTCTCTTTCGTAGCTTCATCCGTTTTACCTTCCACCAAATAAGTCCGGATCAGCCTATGCACGATCAAATCCGGGTAACGGCGGATCGGTGAAGTGAAATGTGTATAAAATTCAGCTGATAATCCAAAATGGCCCAGGCTTTCCGGATCATATTTCGCTTGCTGCATCGAACGGAGCATGACGGTGGATATGACCGTTTCCTCTGGCTTGCCTGCCACTGCCTCGATGATTTCCTGTAATGCCTTTGGATGGACGTCATTGGCCGACCCGCGCACGATGTAGCCGAAGTTCGTAATGAATTCGAAGAAGCGCTGCAGTTTTTCCGGTTTCGGATCTTCGTGGATACGGTAAATGAACGGAACGTCAAGACGGTTGAAATGCTCGGCAACGGTTTCGTTGGCCGCGAGCATGAATTCTTCAATCAGCTTCTCGGCAACCGACCTTTCACGTAAAACGACATCAGTCGGATGTCCCTCTTCGTCAACGATAACCCTCGCTTCATTGAAATCAAAATCGATCGCACCGCGGTTCATCCGATTTTTACGAAGGATGGCCGCCAACTTCTCCATGTCCTCGAACATCGGCACCAACGCTTCATAGCGCTCCAGCTGTTCTTCATCTTTATCCACCAAAATCTTGTTCACATTGCCATATGTCATCCGCTCCGTCGTCTTGATGACACTTTCAAAAATCTCGTGATTGACGACATGCCCGTCTGGTGTGATTTCCATTTCACAAGAGAGTGTAAACCGATCGACCTGCGGGTTCAAGGAGCAAATCCCGTTCGATAAACGATGCGGTATCATCGGAATGACCCTGTCCACCAAATAAACGCTCGTACCCCTTTCAAGGGCTTCCTTATCGATTGGTGAACCTTCCGTAACATAATGGCTGACATCCGCAATATGGACACCTAGCTTGTAATGGCCGTTTTCAAGCTTAGTAACCGAAACGGCATCATCGAGGTCCTTCGCATCGGCCCCATCAATCGTGACCAAAACATCATTGCGCAAATCCCTGCGGCTGCCGATTTCACTTTCAGAAATCGTATCGGAAACGGCATTGGCTTGCTTCATGACGTCTTCCGGGAATTCCATCGGCAAACCATATTTATGGATGACGGAAAGGATATCGACGCCAGGGTCATTTTTATGCCCTAGAATTTCGATGATTTCTCCTTCTGCACTTACACGTCCTTCTGGGTAAGAAGTCAGCTTGACGACAACCTTATGGCCCTCCACCGCTCCATGGGAAGCATGCTGCGGAATGAAGATGTCGTTTGCGATCTTTTTATCGTCAGGGATGACGAAACCAAAGCTTTTGCTTTCGGAGTATGTACCTACCACTTGCGTTATTCCGCGTTCAAGGATCCTGATGACCGTGCCTTCTTGCCTTGATCCGGACGTTTCCGAGGATACTCGTACCATGACGATATCTCCATGCATCGCTGTACCCGTTTCATTTGGCGGGATGAAAATATCATCCATTCCTGGGTTATCTTCAGGCGTTACAAAAGCAAATCCCTTTGCATGACCCGTTAATTTTCCGCGGAACAAATTCATTTTTTGCGGCAGGCCGTAACGATTGCTTCTCGTTCTGACCACCAATCCCTTTTCTTCCAGCTTCACTAGCGCCTTGACGAAATTCTTGAAGTCTGCCGAGTCTTCAATCTTCAAAGCCTCTTCAAGCTCCTGTACCGTCAATGGCTTGTATGCTTCGTCGGTCATATACGTCAAAAGCCTATTCATGTGTTCTTGAATGTTATCTTCCATAAAACCCCTCCTATTCAGGGTATAATAAATTTGTTATTCGGACCAATCCAGACTTTCTAAAAATTCCAATACATCTTCATG
Source organism: Bacillus sp. mrc49 (assembly GCF_002803435.1). NCBI lineage: Bacteria > Bacillati > Bacillota > Bacilli > Caryophanales > Bacillaceae > Bacillus > Bacillus sp. mrc49. Next base: position 9,609 of record NZ_PHNG01000756.1, read on the forward strand.
CAGCTGTTCTTTTTCTTTATCCAGCGTTATGACATGACCGGATTCTTCATACCACTTCAGTTTCTTGACAGGTGACTCGATGGAATCAAAAATGATATCGGCACTTTTCGGATTGATGACATCATCATGCCGCCCCTGCACAACATATGTCGGTGCATAGATCAAATCGACATGCTCCCGTACATCCGTTATCAATTCCTGAAGGGCTTTCAATGTATTCATCGGTTTATCGGCCAAGAGGTCCATTTCATGCTCTATTTGCTCTTGCGTTTTTCCTTCATACTTCTTAAATTCTCTAGCGTACTCCAATACTCCTTTATACATCATCTCTTCACTTTTGATATACATGGGCGCACACATTGATACGATACCCTTTATAGGTACAGTGTAACCTAATTTAAGAGAAAATACGCCTCCCAAAGAGAGTCCGGCAACAGCTATTTCCTCATGGCCCTTGCTCTTCAGGAAATCGAATGCCATCATGACGTCCTTCCACCAATCAACAGGGCCCGTTTTCACCAGCTCCTCTGGCGGAACCCCATGTCCCTTATAGTGCGGGGCATGGCAGGTGTAACCGTGCTTCTCCAAGTGACGTCCAAGCATCCGCACATCTGCGGAATTCCCCGTGAATCCATGCAATAGTAAGACAGCTCTTTTTCCGCCTTCAAAAGTAAAGGGCTGCTGCAGCTTGATTTTCATGATAATTAGCTCCTTCATTAGTAAATAGCATCCAAAAAAATTCCCTATCTATCATTAAGTACTAAAATTACTATATCTATTCATGCAACTATCGTGCAAAGAAAAAAGCCTAGCTATTTAGCTAGACTCATTTTTGATCGATTACACATCAAAGAATGCAACAAGTAAAGTTAAAGCAAAGAATAAAATGGCTAATACTACCGTTGCACGATGTAAAATCAAATCCAAGCCGCGAGCTTTTTGCTTTCCGAATAGCTGCTCAGCACCGCCGGCAATCGCACCTGATAAACCTGCACTTTTACCCGATTGAAGCAATACCGTCACAATAAGGGCGATACTGACGATCACCAAAAGCGTTATGAGAAATGCATGCATGCAATCACACCTCCTGAAGTACCAATAAACAATTACTTTAACTTTACCACACCCATAAGATATCCACAATCTTTGTTATCATTTAATGGTAAGAATTCCTAAACAGCATCTTCATCATTTTCTTTTTGAATCAAAGTTTGAGATAATTCACAAAAAGGGAAGAAAGAGGTGTCACCATGTTCAAGCCCATTCTCCGGATTCTTGATTTATTGACCATCCTGTTCTCGGCGGTTGCAGGCTATTCTTTATGGATAGGCGGCAGCAATCTCATCAGTGTCTTATTGATCGTTCTCTCGCCGCTTTTGCTGCTGCTTGCAAAATATCATGGCAATCGATATTTATTATTTGCTGCATATACCACGACAACCGTCTATTTTACTGCTATTATTTATAATGGACTTTCCAATAGCGGCATCGACTTTTTCCAATCAAGTTACCATGTGCTGCTGATCGGTGCAGCCGCCATCCTGCTGAGCATCATAGCGGCCGTCATTGGTTTCGGCACCAACACCCTTACGATTCTCTGGCTATCGCTGCACGCCCTGGTCACCTTCGAGACGATCAGGATGTCAGGCGGTTTCCTTTCGCACTTTTGGTCTGCACCCGTCGTGGAAGCCGCAGTCCGCAATGATTATCCATTTTTATTGATGGTGGTCTGGATCGGCTTATTTCTCGATAAGTACCAAAGTGAATTGACGAGGGATTACTTGTCACGATAATCTTTCAAAACGCCTATCGCAGGAAATCTTATATTAAAAGCAAGGGGCCTTTCATATGTTAAAACCTATATTTACTGCAACTGCTCTGTCATCGTTCATTTTATTGTCCGGATGTTCATTCGACCAATCAAGCGATGAAAAAAAAGAGCAAAAAGAAGAACACCCGAGCTCCCACCATACGGAGACAGAAACTGATGATAAGCAAAATGATTCAAAAGAATCGGCCCAACGCCAGGTGGAAGTGGATGAAACGGTCAAGCCCGCGCAGGCTGGCCTGCAGACTTTAGCCAACCCAGAAAGCATCCCTGTACTTGTCAACAAACAATACAGCTTGCCGGAAGATTACAAACCTGAAGATCTTGTTTACCCAAAAGTGGATTTCATCTTTCAGGATAAAATCGAAAAAAGAATGATGCGCAAAGAAGCCGCAGAAGCGCTTGAACGGCTATTCCAAGCTGCCGAAAAAGACAATATGCACTTCGCCG
>NZ_PHNG01000757.1:0-5468 GCF_002803435.1 Bacillus sp. mrc49
GATTTTCTTCATATCCCCTGCCGAATCACGATGATCGACACGTTCGATATCCTGCTCGATGATCGGACCTTCATCCAAGTCATTCGTCACATAATGTGAGGTCGCCCCAATCAGCTTGACACCCCGGTCATATGCCCGTTCATAAGGCCGTGCCCCGATGAATGCAGGTAAAAAGGAATGATGGATATTGATGATTTTATTCGGATGGGCCGCTACGAAATCCGGCGTCAGGATCTGCATATACCTCGCTAACACAATCAGGTCGATATTGAATTCCTCGAGAAGGCCAAGCTGCTTCGTCTCCACTTCCTTACGAATATCCTTATTTGCAGGAATATAATAAAAAGGAATGCCCATCGATTCGACAATTTGTCTCGTATCTTCATGATTACTGATGACAAGCGCTATATCGGCCAACAAATCCCCGCTTTGCCATTCCCATAGCAATTCAAGCAGGCAATGCGGCTCCTTGGAAACGAAAATCGCCGTCCGCTTCAAATCACTCACATGCGTAAGTGTCCATTCCATCGAAAATGCTGCCGAAACCTCTTCAAAAGCCGATTCCATTTCCGCTGCCCTCTCCTTTAATCCTGGGCAATCGAATTCAATCCGCGTAAAAAAAGTACCACCCTCAGGATTCATCGAATACTGGCTTAACTCGACGATATTTGCATCATATTGTTTAAGGAAGGCCGTAACTGTCGAAACGATTCCTGGCTGGTCCGGACATTTAATAATCAAACGGCCCCGATCTTGATTTTTTTCGCGAAATTCCTCTAATTGCCCTTGCACAAAGTTGCTCACCATTTTCCCAACTGCCCTTCTACTATTTTGCTACATTATACTTCATGTCATGGGCAGAATTAAAGTCGGTCATCATTATGGGTTTGAATGATGCTTCCCATTTCAAAGTATTCTGGCATTTTTCATAGAACAGCAGTATACCGTTCAGTTGAATATAGGAGGAAACTTGCATACAAATAGCTGATCAATTCTTCCTTTCAGCTTTTTCTCTCCTCTCCGAAATATATACCATATTTACTAAATGATATTGTTTCAAAATTGGAATTTATCATCTCTATATTGGAATTCAAAAAAGCAATATTCATGTTAATTTTAGTACAAGTTGAGGTTTTCATCGAAAAACTCAATCGGCCGAATAGTAGTATGAAATGAAAAAAGGAGAAGGAATAAATGAAATATTTATCAATAGTAGCAGTATTTTTATTTTCTTTTGGTTTTGCCACAGAAGGCTTTGCCGAGGAAAATGGTACAAATGTTAGCAAAGAGAGACTAACACATACAGAGTTAGATTATCTTGTAAATGAAGTTGGTAATACTGAAGAAGAAGCCGAGGATTTACCTGTTGAAATTGCGAAACAATTAATTGAAGAGGAAGCTCAAGTTATTGATACTGGATCAGAAATCATGGATATATATCTGCCAGAATTCAACAAGCCTGGTCAAGTACAAATTAGACCATTTGCAACTATCGCTGCTTCAACGTTAAAACTAGGCGGAACGGTATATAAAGTAACTAGTGATCGATCAAAAGAAGATAAATTTTATGTGTACGGTAACTTTCAATGGTTAAAGACACCTTCATTTAATTTAGTTGATAAGATGACTATTGGTTTCCCTTCAAGTTCAGGGCTCTATTTACCAACTAGTGGAGGGAAAGTAACACAACACCAACACAGATATTCCCAAGATCAACAAGGAAATGGGCGATGGATTGATTATACCATCAAATATTCTCCAAGTAATTGGGAGCCAAGTGCCGGTGTGGCTGGTTCATATGATATAAAAGCTTCTACTAGTAAGACTAAGCATAAAGGGTATATTGGACAATACGTATATGTTCCAACATCTAAAAATGGTAAAATAAACATAAAAATAGAGTATGGGCATAAAAGAATCTCCGGTACACCTTCTGTGTCCGTTTTTCCAGCCGGTTTATCCATTACACCCACTAATACAACAGATACAAGGCCATATGGATTAACTCTGTCTTATTGATTGGTTGTTAGAAAGGGAGGGGCCATGAGGCAAATCATTATTAATTTCATTTTCATTCTAACCATTTCTGTAGGGTTATTTTTTATCCTTAGCTATGATGCATCGTTAGATAGTGATTATATGTTGTCTTTTTTAATTATCATTTCACTGCAGCTTTCTTTAATATTAGCTATTGTATTAAAAAGAAGATAACACAGGGGTTTTTCAGGGTAAACGTTTAAACAAATCAAACACATTCCTCGGTTTTAACCCATCTAAGATCAATCCCTGAACAAAGTTTAACTCCTAAAGAATTTAGTACTGGAATGACTTCAAATTGACTAAAAATCTAGAAAACGCTTAAATCACCTAGTTAATGCAATGATTGAGGAGGCATAACATGAATGAAACAATTGTGAATTGGTTTGATGTAGGATATCAAATTACTATATTCATATTATTCGTTGCTTTAATTTCTTTCATTATCCATTTGGTAAAAAGAAAAAAGCGTAATAAAAAATCTAACTATTAATATCCAGTTTGGAGATGTAGAGGCGGAACTTCCGTAACTCACAGTGGAAGAAGATCTAAAAAAGAGGCTGTAAATGAGGCTAAATCAGCATTTACAGCCTCTCTCTATTTATTCTCTTCCGGTTTTACTACCCTTTTGAGACAGCAAGAAGTTTAAATATAAATAGCTAACGACGTGTCTTTATGCTGTTATATTATTTATTTTTTTTCACCTAAACATGCCGCTAAAGATAAAAATATATATGGGAAATCCAATAAAATTAAATCCGGAAATCCATAACCATGAAACACTAAGTTATACTCTGGATGTTCATCCATTTAATAACCATTTCCCGCCATATAAGATCCAACAAACAAATAAGTAATGAAAGATATTGTTAAAGTACTTATGATGATCGCAAAGTAAAATATAAACTGGCTCATAAATCGCTTGATTGGAACTGCTTAACATATGAAATTACCTCTTGTTTCAAACAATAATCGCTTTCAATCAATTTTCCTTTTATGATTTTGCAACAACCAAATAATTAGTAAGAAAAATAACGCCCAAGTAATTCTAAAAAATATATTTAGCATAAGGTTATGCTGGTTGAAAAAATCATCTTGAATAATGAAAGTCGATAAGAAGCCTATTATAAAAATAACTATGTACCTCTGCAGCATATATTTATCTCATCTCTATATAAAAGGTATCGTAGTCGTACACCTACTATGTCGCGTAACTGGCCTACAAAACATACATATTTTCCTTCATTTCTATTTCTCCTTACCTCTTACCTTTTTAAACACAAGAACTAATAAATATATAAATAACAAAAGCCCTCCAAAATTCAACAATTGCCATATAATATCTCCCACAAAAAGACCTCCTTTTTTTATAAAAAATCTAAGGGAATTTCAAAAAGGGGTTCGAATCTATAAAATTTGGAACCCTTTTGTCTACAGTGAGAACGCCCTTAAGGCGTTTCTCTTATTTTAGGAAGACAGCTACACTAGTGTCTTTCAAATTATTAATTTCCTAAAAGTTAATTTTTTACAACGAAATCAATCAAATGACTATTCTCAACTGGAATTTCTGCTTTAAGGTTAAAAGCATGATTATCAATGACAAGTAAACTTTCTTTTTCTTCATTTATTTTAAGCAAATAAATTTCTTTTCTTTCGATATCTTGATACAAAAACCTATAATGACTATCCGTTTTCAGATAATCTTTTTTTATAGGTCGAAAATTCGGCTTTGGTTTAAATGTCATAATCCCCAGCATAGAACCTTGATCATTACTATTGATACTGAATAACGCTTGATTACTGTCTATAAATAACGGTCCTCTTTCTTCTTTATAAATAGTGGCTTGATTAGATATCCCTTCAAATGGACTGTATTCTTTATAATGAAAGTTTTTATCATAAACGAAAATCTTTCCGGAATCACTTAAAATGTACGCATGATTTTTTGTAGAATAAATAGGGGTTAAATCTATAGTATCGACTGGTAATTTGTATTCGACCGTTTGATTTTCCAAATCTATTACACCTATCCCTGAATTTTCATATACATTTTTTTCATTAACTTGACCACTCGTTCCATAAATTATTTTATTATTAAATTCTAAGAGAGGAGCCCATTTAGGAACATGGCCATATTCCGTTTCAAAATTTTTTTTATAGAATAATCAGAGATTGATACATTAAATTCGTTATTTTCCAGATTTACATTTTGCTCTCCAGTCTTATGTGAGACAAGCGTTTGAAATAAAATATCATCTCCATAATGAATAATATGATCAACACCGACTTTATGTTCAAAATAATTCAAGTTTACTTTCGTGAATTTTTTTTCTTTAATATTGTAGGTGAAATAGTAATTATCGATAGTGGCTTCACCAAAAAAAGAAATATACAATTTATTGATATCATTTGGTTTTTGATGGAAACTCATTCTTCTAATATCTCTATCTTTTATTTCATATTCACGTACTATATCTCCCTGATTTGTCACTTCCTTAACAATCGTATTTTTTTGAGAAACTCTCAAGTCGGCAGGATAAAACAGTAAATAATTTTTTCCGTTACTTGGAACTGGATTGAAATTCCCGATCCCATTTACCACTATTCTTTGTGTACTTTCTTTCTTAAAAAAGACAAACGCAATCACAACAAACACAAAAGATAATAAAATTAAAGGTAAGTACTTTTTCTTCATAATTCTCCTATAGTTTCCTTTAAATTTTACCCGGAAGTGAGGTGCCCCAATTCTTTTTCACTCGAGTATTAGCATCATTCAGAATATCATTAGGTATTACTGCCAAGATTCCATCAATATGAAAAGCTCTTGAAGATTGCAAGTTATACCCTGCATAATCCCATTGTGCATTTGTTAATTTAGAACAATACCAGGCATCCGTTGACCATATAGTGGTTTTTAATTTATATGGTTCTCCTATTTGATCCTTACCGTAGTTTACTGCCTTTTTACGTTCAGCAGCAGTAGCATCTTTCCCTAGCTTACTTGTTACTTTAAGTTGCTTAATTCCCCTAGCCCCCCCCCCACAAATTACTACGATTCCAATGATGGACTTTCGCTCCATTATTTTTGGTTTTTGACGCTTCAATAACATAATAATCTGTGGTTGATAAAACTGCTGTATGACCCGTGTAGGATTTTTCTCCGATGGAATTTTTACTTCCACTACTATAGTATAATATATCTCCATACCGCCAACTGGTGGCTAAAGATCGCATTCCACTATTAAAGTATGGTTCCGATTTTATATCTAATTCGCCAAGCTTATCACTTAACTCATAATACTGGTTTAAATCATAAAATATATCATTTTCAAGCGTTAACAAATAATTCTCAACATCAATATGAATTTGATTAACCTGATCCACAAATTTTTGTTTGGTTTCTGCCTTTCCAACTTCAACTAGTAATAACT
>NZ_PHNG01000758.1:0-3054 GCF_002803435.1 Bacillus sp. mrc49
CAGCGGCTTAATATCCCTGAAATGTTAGAGAGTCTACAAAATAAAGCTGCAGAAATAGGTTCTAAAGAATAGGAAGGGGGTTTAAAAGTGGAAACCATAAACGGCTCTAAAATTAAGAAAAGCGAAAAGGCGAAAGTCATTATCTACTCAAAGCCAGGTGACGGTAAAACAACAGTTGCTGGATTGCTGCCAGGTAAAACATTGGTGCTCGATATTGATGGTACATGCCAGGTATTGCAAGGTTACTCAAATGTTGATGTTGCCAAGATTGACTCAAGCGATCCTCACCAAAGCATTTTAGATTTTTATGCACATGCAAAAGCGAATATCGCTAATTACGATAACGTTTTTGTGGACAATCTTACCCATTATCAAAAGCTTTGGTTGATGAGTAAGGGAGAAAAAACGAAAAGTGGAATGCCAGAATTAAAAGACTACGCTATATTCGACAACCACTTATTGAAAGTAATTGAAACATTCAATGGATTAGATGCCAACGTCATCTACACTGCCTGGGAAACTACACGCAGCATTATCCATGATGATGGGCAGCAATATAACCAATTCATTCCGGATATACGTGACAAAATCGTCAATCATGTTATGGGAATCGTGCATGTTGTAGCTCGATTAATTAGAAAAGCAGACGGTACACGCGGATTTATTTTGGAAGGTAACCAGAGTATTTTTGCCAAGAATCATCTTGATGATCGTAAAGGCTGCGTTCAAGAAGAATTATTAGTGTCATCCACAAATGAGAAAACAGGGGGAAATAAATAATGTCATTCTTTAAATTTGATGAGGAAAACGTAAGCACAGGATTTGAGTTAGTAGCAGAAGGGAAATACGAGGCAATCATTATTAATGCAAATGCACAAGATTTCCAGGGCCACCCAACATTAAATCTAGACTTTGAGGTGCGTTCAGATGTTCCACAAGCTCATCAGGGTGCAAAAATTTTGTACAACACGTTATATTTCCACAATGATGATCCTGAGTATAAAGAAAACAACATTAAACGGATCAATAGTCTTATCAAAGCATGCGGCTTCCCAAATGGATCTACATTTAAAGATGCTGATGATATGGCAAAACAGCTTTTTAATAAAAACTTGGTTATTACCGTTAAGCATCAAGAAGATAAAAAAGACAAATCAAAAAAATATGCTAAAGCTAGATTCTTCGATGCATCTAAGGTGAGTCCTCCAGAACAAGCTGGACCGTCTATTACCATCAGTGATGATGATGTCCCGTTCTAAATAAAATTAAATAGAGAAGTTGGTATTTTACTAGCTTCTCTTTTTTATACCCAAAATCAGTGAAATGAGGCGAATTTGATGCTCAATCGCACATCAGAAACAAATGATGTTTACCTAATCGCAAACATAAATAACAAAGGCGAAGTAACAAATTTTCCAATGGGAGGCGGAAGCAGCACGCGCCCATCTATAAAAGCACATGACAATTTAACGAGTGCCAAGCGTGCTAAAAGGTTTTTTAAAAATTCGGTGATAGTTAAGGCAACTGCATTTGAAGTTGTTGAGGAGTAGATGAGCAACATGAAAGAAAATCCATACAACTTTAACGAGATTCCAGCTGAATTAAAAGCCCTTCCGCAGTGGATCTTGTGGAAGGCAGAAACACGCGGCGGTAAGCCGACAAAAGTACCGTATCAAGTGAACGGTGAAATGGCCCAGGCAAACAACAGGCGTACTTGGTCAACATTTGCAACAGCAGTCAAATTCTATTTAGAAGGCGACTATGACGGCATAGGGTTTGTATTTAGCCGGCAGGACAATTACATCGGGATCGATATTGATAAATGTGTTGTAGATGGAAAGACGAATACTCTTTCAACAGAAATTATCGATACATTAGACAGCTATACGGAATTTTCTCCAAGTGGAAAAGGCATTCACATCATTATCAAAGGGAACCTTCCACAATCAGTTTTAGGGACCGGTCGGAAAAATACAAAGCATGGTTTGGAAATTTACTCATACGGACGATACTTTACTTTTTCTGGGAATCGTGAAAATTCAAATGAAGTGTATGAACGGACGGATGAGCTGGCAGAAGTGTTCGAACAATATTTCGATGACAGTGATATCCAAGGACGAGTCAACTTAGCTGAATTTGAGAAAGACGAAATCACTATTACAAACGATGCTTTATGGGGAAGAATTTTCCGAAGTAAAAACGGCGATGAAATACGTTCATTATTTAATGGGAACCTGATAAATAACGATCATTCTGCCAGTGATCTATCCTTATGTAATCACCTTGCATTTTGGACTGGCAAATCAGCAACACGAATGGATACTATGTTTCGTGAATCAGCTCTTATGCGTGATAAATGGGATGTTATCCATTTTAGAGATACAAATGAAACGTATGGCGAACGAACGATAGCAACAGCCATTTCTGCCACCTCTACAACAATATTAGATAACAAGGAACAATTCGCAGAATTCTCTTTTGACTTCCACAATGTTAAGGAAGAAGTTGTGGAGGAAAAACCAAAAAAGAAATTCCGTTTAACTGAACTTGGAAATGCCGAACGAATTGCATATGAATATGGTCATGTCATTAAATACGTTAGCGATATTGGTTGGTTCATATGGGATGGAAAACGGTGGAAGGTAGACAATAAAAAAGAAATTGAACGCATCACAGCCAAAGTATTACGCGGCCTTTATAAATCTGAGGATGAATCAGAATCAAAGTGGGCTCGGATGTGTGAAAGAAGAAATATCCGAATGAATAGTATTAAAGATTTAATGCCACTAGTTCCAGCTGAGCGTGAAGATTTTGATCAACATAAATTTTTATTGAATGTTGAAAATGGAATTATCAATTTGAAATCTGGAAATCTTCAGCAGCACGATCGTGAGCTTGGAATTTCAAAAATCACAAATGTTGAATTTGACGAAAATGCAAAATATCCAACTTGGTCAAATTTCCTGAATCAAATATTTAAAGGTGACAAAGACTTAATTGAATATATGCAACGACTTGTTGGATACTCGCTAACTGGGGATATATCAGAACAAT
>NZ_PHNG01000759.1:0-2957 GCF_002803435.1 Bacillus sp. mrc49
CGTGATGATCAGTGCCATCTTGGATCGATTCAGCCCTACTTGGACAAGATCGATCGTTTTACTTGTCACATACAATGCAATCAAGGCATAAAGCCCTTTTTCAATATCAAAAACGATGGCGGCACTTAATACGATGATGCCATCGATAATGGCAACACAAACCCCCAGTGACATATGGGTGTACTTGTGAAAAATCTGCGCAGCTAAGTCGGTGCCTCCTGTCGAGCCTTTCCCACGAAAGACAATACCTAGTCCAAGACCGACCATCAACCCGCCGCAAATGGAACCAAGCAGGGCATCATTCGTCCAAGCATCCCATTCTTTTGTCAGAAATACCACTAAAGGCAAAAACAATGTCCCAATCAAGCTTTTGGCTCCGAAATGCCTTCCCAGGATGATAAGTCCCGCAATGAATAAAGGAATATTGAAACCCCACAGCACATAGGCTGGCTCCCAGCCGAGAGTGGACCTGAGGATCGTACTGATCCCGCTGACCCCGCCCGATGCAACTTGGTTGGGCAGCAGGAAAACATTAAAACCGATGGCAATTATGGCTGACCCCACGATTACCAATCCATATTCGATTAACTTTTGCATCAAAGGGGGCTTCGGCTCCCTGTATCTTTTTCTCATTCTTTATTATCTCCTCAAACCATCATTCATCATTATGTAGTATTGGCGGATCATAGCATGGCATCCCTTTTCATACCCTGTAAAAATAATCCAGACGGCTTATTTTGGCAGAACGTGTAAGGCAAGCATGATTTTCATACAAAAAGCCGGACCATAGAACGGTCCGGCCATTATATCTTATAGTTTTGAACGCAAGTACGCATCGATGAACATATCAATATCCCCATCCATGACCGCACCCAAGTTCCCGGTTTCCGCACTCGTACGGTGATCCTTGACCATGGAATACGGATGGAAAACATAAGAACGAATTTGGCTTCCCCAGCCAATTTCCTTTTGTTCACCGCGAATTTCATCCAAGTCGGCTTGTTGCTGTTCAATTTCACGTTGATAAAGTTTGGCTTTCAGCATATTCATCGCTTGAGCCTTGTTTTTGATTTGCGATCTCTCGTTTTGGCACGTCACTACCGTATTGGTAGGTAAGTGGGTAATACGGACAGCCGAGTCAGTCGTATTGATATGCTGACCGCCGGCACCGCTTGCCCTATACGTATCGACCTTCAAATCTTCCGTACGTATCTCGATATTGATTGTCTCATCGAATTCCGGCATGACTTCACAAGAAACGAATGAAGTATGGCGTCGCCCCGATGAATCAAAAGGAGAAATACGGACAAGACGGTGAACGCCTTTTTCCGCTTTCAAATATCCGTAGGCGTTATGGCCTTTGAAAAGCAGTGTGACACTTTTGATACCCGCTTCATCACCTGGAAGGTAATCAAGGGTTTCAACTTTAAAGCCTCTTTTTTCACCCCATCTTGTATACATGCGCAGCAGCATCGAACCCCAATCCTGGGATTCCGTTCCGCCTGCACCTGGATGAAGTTCCAGGATGGCGTTTTTCGAGTCATATTCTTCGCTTAGTAACAGTTGCAATTCGAAATCATTCATCTTTTGTGAAAGTGTCGTGATTTCTTCTTCAAGCTCTGCCAACAGTTCAGCGTCATTCTCTTCTTTCACTAGTTCATACGTCAGATCCAGGTTTTCATATGATTCGTTCAAATCAGCCAGCTGGGTGACTTGCTCTTTCAGTGCATTCGTTTCATTGATGACAGTCTGCGCTTTTTGTTGATCATTCCAAAAATCAGGGTGTGTCATCTCATTTTCAAGCTGAGCGATTCTTGCCTCTTTTTCATCTAAGTCAAAGAGACCCCCTAAAGTCCGTTAATCGTTGCGCTGTCCGTTCAAGTTCATTTCTAATTTCTCCTAGTTCCATTTCCATTCACCTCATTAAGTATGTTAAAAAAATCCCTCCAGAGGGATTCGCCTCAGTACAATTAAGCCTCTTCAAACTATATGCAAATATACGACTTTATGCAAACGAAACATGAAAAGAGGCGGCAAGCCTTGCACTTGACCGTCCCTTAATCATTATACACCTAATATTAGCCTACGCTGCCATGGCAATTCTTATATTTTTTACCGCTGCCGCAAGGACATAACGTATTTCGCCCAACGTCATCCTTTTTACGGGCCGGAGCCTTTTTCACTTTGCCCCCGTCTTCTTCCTTCGGGTTCACAGCTTGTCCTTGTATGACTTCTTTCCGCTCTAAATTGTTACGGATTTCAGCTTTCATGATGTATTTAGCGACTTCATCTTCCATAGAGGCTATCATCGCCTCAAACATGGCGAAGCCCTCTGATTGATATTCACGAAGCGGATCGATTTGGCCATACGCACGAAGGTGAATCCCTTGGCGCAATTGCTCCATTGCATCGATATGATCCATCCATTTGCTGTCCACCGCACGAAGGACGATGACCTTTTCGAATTCACGCATTTGCTCTTCGGATAGCTCTTCTTCTTTTTGGTCATAGTCATTTTTCACTTTGGCTAAAATGAAATCAACCAATTCCGTTTCATTTTTCCCGTCTAAATCAGTTACGGAAATGGACCCCTCATCGAATAAGTTGCCATTCAAGTAATCGACAAGGCCTTGCAGGTTCCAGCCTTCCTCATCACCCATTGGTGCAAATGCCGCCACATTGCGCTGGATGGAAGCCGCTATCATCGTTTCGACGATTTCGCGCAGGTTTTCGCTTTCCATCACATCGAAACGCTGCTTATAGATAATTTCCCGTTGCTGGCGAAGAACATCATCATATTGCAGTAATTGCTTCCGGGAATCGAAGTTATTGCCTTCCACTCGTTTCTGTGCAGACTCGACGGCCCTCGTCACCATCTTGCTTTGAATCGGCTGGGTATCATCCATACCGAGTCGTGTCATCATGTTTTTCATGTTATCGGAGCCGAAACGGCGCAT
>NZ_PHNG01000760.1:0-5626 GCF_002803435.1 Bacillus sp. mrc49
GATACCGCTGGACGTGCCCAAGTTGCTGACTGACCCTGAAGCAAGGACGGTGAGCAAGGGCCCCATCTTTTCGCAAATGCTTGTTTGGTTACTTGATTACTCCAGTATAGGATATGGAACATTCACCTGTAGTCATGAACGTCAAATGATTTGGATGACAGTTGTCACATCCTCCTGCATTTTCACCCTTCCCAACAAACAGATCCTTTTTCAGGCGAACGCTTCATGGCCTTATTGCATATACCCGTTCAGGTCGGCCGACCGTGCCATAGGTTAAATCGGCTTCGATTTTCTCCTCGGACATCAGGTGCTCCAGATAGCGCCGTGCCGTGGTCCTGCTCACACCTATTTCATTGGCAACTATTTCTGCCGTCAACCCCGCCGATGCTTTTCCCAACACAACCATCACCTTCTCCAACGTCATCCTATCGATTCCTTTTGGCAGTGGCGCCCGTTCCCTCTCCTTGTCCTTCACTTCTTTGCTTAAAAGCTTGTCCACCTGTTGCTGGGTCATGGGAAAATTGACTTTTTCGAATTCGGACAATTTCTTGTAATACTCCTGATATCGAAGGATGGACTGCTTGAAACGTTCAAATGAGACAGGCTTGATGATGTAATCAAATATGCCGATTTTAATCGCTTCCTGGACTTTTTCGATTTCTTTAGCCGCCGTTATCATGATGACATCCCTCTGCTTGCTTTGCTGCTTGATTTCCTTAAGCATATCCAGCCCATTCATATCCGGAAAATACATATCAAGCAGTAATAAATCCGGCTGCATGATTTCAATGAAGCTTTTAGCTTCATCATAGCTTGAAGCGATCCCTATCGTTTGAAAACCCTCGATCTTTTCGATGAAAAGCTTTTGTATCTCCGCAACCCTTAAGTCATCTTCTATGATCAACACTTCTATATCACGAGTGGCTTTCATATAATCTCCCCTCTCTGTTTTTGGGAATGGCAACCGTAAAGATCGTAAATTTCCCTTTTTCCGATGAAAAAGTGATCGATCCCCCCAATCCATCAATCGCTTCTTGAACAAGGCTCAGGCCAATGCCCGCATTGGTTTGATGGCTTTTCGTCGTAAACCCGTTTTGGAAAACCCTATCTGCAACCTTTGCATCCATCCCTTTTCCATTGTCCTCGACTTCAATGATCAACTCCTTCCCCAAATCGGTTACGAACAGCGAAGCCTTTTTTTCTTCCCTACCGTTTTCCCGTACAGCTTCGAAGGCATTGTTGATCAAGTTACCGATGATCGTCACTAATAGATCCCGATTTATATCCGAAGGAATATCCTTGAAACTGCTCTCTCTATCGAAGGTAAAATCGATTTTCAGCTCGCTTGCCAAACTCGCTTTCCCCAAGATGAACCCCGCAATGATCGGATCCGGCACTTCCTTCATTAAAAAATGAATGAAACCTTGGGTGACGTCGACTTCCTTCGATATGAAATCAATCGCTTCTTTATAGGATTCCAGCTGGATCAGGCCAAGAAGCGTGTAAAGCCGATTGGAATATTCATGCGTCTGTGCCCTTAGCCCTTCTGCATACGCTTTTACATGGGAAAGTTCCTGAAGGAGATTGGATAGCTCAGATTTATTCCGCAAGCTTGCAACAGCGCCGATGACCTCGCCGTGCTTATTCAATATCGGAATGCGGCTTGCCAAAAAAATTTCACCATCAATCATGAATTCCTGATCATATTCCGCCTGTGCCGTGCTTACTACATCAAGCAGATGTGTATGTATAAGGACTTCTTCTATTTTTCTTCCGCGTAGCTCGACACCTTTGGGGATGTGAAGGAATTTGTGCGCCGTTTCATTGACGACCGTGATTTTCCCATGAACATCAATGGCGATGATCCCTTCATGAATCGATTCCAAGATGGCGTGTTGCTCTTGAAGCATCCATGCAATCTCTTTCGGCTCCAGCCCTAATATCGCCTTTTTAATATTGATGGAAATGAAGAAGGCGATCAATAAACCGCCTATCAAGATAAACGTGATGGCCCAGACTATCTTTGCTTGTATTCTGGAAACCTCTTTGGCGATATCGTCCTGAAGGTAGCCAACGGAGACTATTCCAATGACCTTACCATCTGCGAATATCGGGGATTTCCCCCGTATGGAAGGCCCCAATGTCCCCGTCGATTCCGTAATGATCGATTTTCCTCTCCACACCTCGGCATTATCTCCTCCGACCATATTCTTGCCAATCAAGTGTGGATCAGGATGGGAGAGACGCTTTTCATTCTCATCTCCTATCACGATGAATTCGGCGTCAATCTCGCGGAGGATTTCTTCCGTAATCGGCTGGATGATCAGACTAGGATCATCCGTTTGAAAAGCTTGGTGGATTTCAGGCAGCAAAGAAATGGTTTCGGCAACCGATAAGGCTTTTTCCCCTGTTTCCTGCTTCAAGTTACTTTCCAAAACATTTATGAAGATAACTTCAAAGATTCCGCCAATCAAGATGATTAATGTGCAGATCCCCAGCATTAGCTTTGTATGTAAACGCATTCAACCACCTCTTCTTACATCATATAAAAAAAAACCCCTTTAAAAAAGGAGTTTTTTCACAACATTCAGATAATGCAAGTTATCCTTCTATATTGATGACAACGTCTTTCCCCCTCTTCTTGAGCAAAACCGGAATGAGCAGCCATAGTGCCGTTACGATCAGGAAGGTAAGGGACAGCGGCCTGGTGAAAAACAAGCTGTAATCTCCATCGGATATGGTCAAGGCCCTTCGCATATTGTTTTCAATCATTGGCCCCAATACCAATCCCAATACTAATGGGGCGATCGGGTAATCATTTTTACTCAAGAAGTATCCCAAGACACCGCATCCCAATAGCAGCAATAAATCATAAGTGGAGACTTGTACGGCATAAACACCAAAAATGGAAATCGCGATGATGATCGGAATCAAGTATTTCTTTGGCGTTTCAATGGTTTTCGCAAAAACCTTAACGAGTGGGAGATTAAGGATGAGAAGCATCAGGTTCCCGATGAACATGCTGGCGATGAGTCCCCAGGCCACTTGAGGATGATCCTCGAATAATAATGGACCCGGCTGGACATTGTACATCATGAGCGCCCCCATCAAGATGGCCGTAGTGCCGGAGCCCGGGATTCCCAAGGTCAATAAAGGAATCATCGCTCCGCCTGACGCTGCATTGTTGGCGGTTTCCGGACCGGCCACCCCAGCGATCTCCCCTGTTCCGAATTTCTCTGGTTTTTTTGAAATGCGTTTTTCCAGCAAATAAGAGAAGAAAGAGGCAAGCGTCGCCCCTGCACCGGGAAGGATTCCTACGAAGAAACCTAAGAGCGATCCGCGGGCAATGGGACCGGCAGATTCCTTGAATTCCGCCTTGGAAGGAATTAAATTATTGATTTTTGCAATGTCCCCATCATCCTCTTCTTTTTCCAAAATGGTCTTGAAAACTTCCCCGAGGGCGAATAGACCGACCGCGATCGTCAGGAACTCGATCCCTTGGTACAGCCAAGGAATGTCAAAGGTAAAACGGGCGATCCCGGATACATTATCGATTCCGATCGTCGCGATCAATAAGCCGCAGACCGTCATGATCAGTGCCTTCGTTACCGATTTCCCCGCCAAACCGCTGACCGCCGCCAATCCCAGCAGCATGAGCGAAAAATAATCAGCCGGCCCGAATTTAATCGCAATCTTCGATAACGGCTGCGCCAAGGCAATCATCGCGATCAAGGTGACGATCCCTCCTACGAAGGAACCGATGGCAGAAATGGACAAAGCACTCCCCGCCCTGCCCTTCTTCGCCATTTGGTAGCCATCCAATGTTGTCACGACAGAGGAGGACTCACCAGGTGTATTCAATAGGATGGAAGTCGTCGACCCTCCATACATTGCCCCATAATAAACACCTGCAAGTAAAATGATGGCGCTTGTCGCCGCTTGCTCTGGCGGAAGTCCCCCCGTGATCGATGCGGTGACCGGAATTAAAAGCGCCACACCGCTCATCGGCCCGATCCCCGGCAAAACGCCGACAGCAGTCCCGATCAATACCCCGACAAAAGCAAAAAGGATGTTATACCAAGTAAGTGCCGTTTCGAAGCCATGTATTAAATAATCAAAAGTTCCCACTTCCTTTTCCCCCTTCTTTTAAGAAAACCAAATTGGCCAACCCGGCAGCGTTCCCTTTAAAACACTCACGAATAAAAAATAAATGATTCCGGAAAATCCTGCGGAAATGATGAGTGATGTCACCCACTTATTGCGTTCCATCGTTTGAAAGCAAACAAACAAAAACAGAAAGGTCGTAATGACATACCCTATCGTTTCCAAGGTCAAAATATAAATCAAGGTTGAGAGAAAAATGATGATGAACGGCTTATACTCCAGCTTTTCCTTACTCGAACTTTGTCTCTTGCCCCGATATGACTCATAGAACAGGCGAATGCTTAAAGCAGCAAGAACGAGCCCTAATACAAAGGGAAAAATATCCGGCCCTACCGAGCTTCCATAAGACGAACTGGCGAGCTTCCTGCTTCCGATCATGAACAGCAAGCCGACAGCCAGAAAGGCTACAGATGCAAAACGATCAAATTTAACGTCCATAACAATCCCTCCATTTCAGAAAATAAGAAGAAGGTGAACGCACCTCCTTCTTCGCGATTATTTTTCCATTCCTAAAGCTTCCAATAATTGCTGCACCTGTTTCTCCTGTTCTACTAAAAATTTGTTGAATTCTTCACTATTTTTATATTCTTGTTCCCAGCCTTGAACTTCCACTTCCTTTTTCCATTCAGAAGTTTCAACTAGCTTGGCAATGGTTCCGTCCCAATAGGTTTTTGCTTCTTCTGACATATTCTCAGGACCAAAGACGCCTCTCCAAATCGTGAATTCAGCATCAACCCCCTGTTCCTTTGCCGTCGGTATGTCCTTTAAATCTCCGCCCAAACGTTCGGTCGAGGTTACGGCCAGTACTCTAATCTTTCCTGCTTTTAAAAACTCCCTGACACTGGATGCATCCGTCCCGATTACATCTGCATTTCCGCCAAGCAATGCCGTAATCGCTTCTCCTCCCCCGTCGTACGATACGTATTTAAGCTTGGTTGGATCCAAGCCGGATTCATATGCCGGAAGAATCGAGATCAAATGATCCATCGATCCCGGAGCCGAACCTCCTGCAAACGTTAACTTACGGGGATTTTTCTTCACCGCTTCCAGCACTGATTTCAAATCCTTGAATTCAGAATCGGCTTTTACCACAATCGCCCCGTAATCTTTTGTCAGCTGCGCCAAAGGAGTCGTATTTTTGTATCCGTAAGGACTGTTGCCTTCTTTTTTAAGGTTATTGATTATGACAGGTGGTGAATTCACGAATAGCATGTCATCATTATCCGCTTGCTGTGTTGCATAATCCGCCATGAAGACCGCGCCCCCGCCGCCAGGTTTGTTTTCGACCGTCAACGGCTGATTCACCAGTTTCGTTTCGCTTAAGATCTTTGTAAATGAACGGGCGGTTAAATCCCAGCCCCCGCCTGCCCCGGAAGGAGCAACGATCGATATCGCCTTTTTCGGATAACCTGTACTTTCCTTCTTTTCTCCGGATGTATCCGAGCTACTGCTGCTGCATGCC
>NZ_PHNG01000761.1:0-1972 GCF_002803435.1 Bacillus sp. mrc49
GTCCACCTTCCCAGCCCTGATGAATGAAATCGTACTCGTCAACGATCCCATCGTCCCTGCAAGCTTATTCGTTGCTAATGCCGCTGAAGGTGAAATTCCCGTAAACAATAAGGCTGGAATCGAGATCAATCCCCCGCCGCCCACAACGGAATCGATGAATGCAGCAACAAAGCCGGCAAGTATTAAAAATAACAACGTATAGAGGTTGATATCCTCCATGTATTCCCCTCCCCCAAAAGCAAAAGCATTACACCTCATTTTTCTCCCAGATGATCGGATAACCACTCCTCTGACGTGACAATGAATCCATGCCGCCTAAGCAAAGCCGCGGTCACTCCATTCCCGGCCCTCTTCTCCCCCATGAATTCACCATTATAAATCGCCGCACTGCCACAGGATGGACTATTTTCTTTTAAAACGACCAGCGTCGCCCCAATCTCCTGGGCTTTCAATAAAGTAAGCTTCGCTCCTTCTATGTACAGTGCCGTTACATCCCTGCCCGTCCTTTCGATGATCTTGGCTTTTCCATCAAGTACATCCTCACCAGCACCGCCGACAATCTCCGCTGGCTCCCTCGGTACCGAAAAACCACCATGCAGCTCCGGACATACCGATACAGCCTTTTTCTCGCCAATTAATGCCCTGATCCTCTCATCCAGGCTGTGAGTCCCGTTATATCTCACCTCAAAACCCGCCAAACAAGAACTCACCAAAATCATCCAATCACCCCAAACACCATTTTACCATTCTTCTCATCACAACTGTGACAAGACGTTAGGAGAGGAAATCGAATCATTGACGCCGTGGGGCGGATGAATTCGTGCGTAGGTCGAATTATGGGGCTGGACGGATTATGAAGGTGGACGGTCGGATTATTGTCGGCGTAGGACGGATTATGAAGGTGGACGGTCGGATTATGAAGATGGACGGCCGGATTATTGTCGGCGTAGGACGAATTATGAAGGTGGACGGCCGGATTATTGTCGGCGTAGGTCGGATTATGAGTGATTTAGTGTAATTTTTCCAGCTGAATCAATAAAAAAAGCGCCTACAGTGAAAATCATCCCCGCAAGCGCTTCTATTATTAGTTAGTGGAGTTCAAAGATAATAATTCGTAAGTGATGATGGTTTTTTCACCGGTCCATTCGACTTTTTGGATCACGGCCGTTCCACTTGTATCGGATTGTTTCGTTTTTCGTACATCGATTGGGATATCGATCGGGTATAGCCGGTACCCATCTTTAGCGAGCCGGAAAATATTTTCTTCTTCGCGGGTTTCATTTCCTTTTGTAACGATCATCGTGTTGAGTTCGATGGGCATGCCCATGTGAATCTCCTCCTCTTTTCAATATGCTTGGATTATACTTCATTCTATCATTTTTCCGTTTTATTTTTCATCCAAGATGTTAAATCTTCGACTACTTTGCGGTTGACTGCAGGTGGGAAGTAATGGGTGAATTGAGTGAAATACCAGCTTTCGACTTCTTTGCCGTGCAGCTTCAATCTCTTCTCCAGACGATAGGCGTGTTCAATGGCCACATTGTCATCTTTTTCACCGTGAATGATCAGGACAGGGACATTCAATTCTTCAATCGCAAATAAGGGTGTACGGTATTCATACTGATCCGGGCATTTTGTCGGGGTGCCGCCGATGACCCGCTTCATCATCCGGCGCATATCTACCCGTTCGACATACGTTAAGAACATGTCCGATACGCCTCCCCATGTGACGATCGATGCTGCAGTCCTGCAGTGTATCCCCGTCCAAAGCGCCATGATGCCGCCGCGGGAAAATCCGAGGATATGGATGTGATCCTTGTTTACCCGCGGATGCTGTTCAAGTAGGTTGAAGCCTGATATCGCATCGTATCGATCTTCGCCTGCAAAATCCTCATCCCCCTCACCGCCTTGATTCCCACGATAAAAAGGGGCGAACACGATGAAGCCTTCCGCTGCATACTGAACGATCCTT
>NZ_PHNG01000762.1:0-105596 GCF_002803435.1 Bacillus sp. mrc49
TCGGCCTGTTCAGCATTTTTGGAGGCTATAAAATGTATAAATATTACCTGCCATATGCGATTGAAGAAGCCGCAAATCAAAAAGGATAATCGACCTTCGATTATCCTTTTTGATTCATTTTTCACGATCTGTCCAGCAATTGGCACGTTAACATTGCCTTCCCGACAAGTTTACCTTGGTTAAACACCTCGACATCCACTTTTCCGAATTTACGCCCTACGTCAAGAACACGCGGGTGAATTTCAAGCGTACTGTCGATTTGGACTGGCTTGATGAAATAAATCGTCATATTCTCCACGACCAAGTCACCCCGCTTGTAGCTTCTCAGTGCCCGGTTCGCTGAATCCGTAACCAATGTCGTGAACACCCCGCTCGAAATCGTCCCAAGGTAATTGGTCATTTGCGGAGTGACGCCATAGTTATACACTTCCTCACCTTTCCCCCGGTTCGAAGTCATCACAAGCTGACTCGTAATCGTATCATCGATCGTCTCGCCAACCTGCGGCTGCCTTTGGCTCATTTGCAGCGCCTTCAGCACATCCTGCCTGCTCACGATTCCTTTGAGGATATGACTGTCATTCACGACCGGAATCAATTCAATCCCTTCCCAAACCATCATATGCGCAGAAGAGGCCACACTCGTTTTATCACCGACGGTCAACGGATTTTTCGTCATCACCTTTTCGATGAGTGTCAACTCCTCCTGACCGATGATATCTTTTGAAGTGACCATTCCTTGGACCTTCATATTGTCATCAACAACAGGGAAACGGCTATGCCCTGACTCCTGATTGAGTTCGTGCCATGTCTGAACCCTGTCACCGATCGTCAAAAAAGTCGTCTCCTGAACCGGTGTCAAGATATCCTCCACAAGCAAGATTTCCTTTTTGATCAACTGGTCATAAATCGCCCGGTTGATCATCGTTGCGACAGTGAAGGTATCATAGCTCGTGGAAATGACGGGCATTTCCAATTCATCAGCTAACCTTTTAACCGGCTCTTCCGTATCGAAGCCTCCGGTAATGAGCACCGCCGCTCCCGCTTTTAGCGCATGCTCATGGGCCTGTGTACGGTTTCCGACGATCAGCAGATTTCCTGCGCCTGTATATCTCATCATCGCATCCAGCTTCATTGCCCCAATGACGAATTTATTCAAGGTTTTATGAAGTCCCGTTTTGCCGCCCAGAACTTGTCCGTCCACAATATTAACCACCTCGGCAAAAGTGAGCTTTTCAATATTCTCTTTTTTCTTTTTCTCGATACGAATCGTGCCTACTCGCTCAATCGAGCTCACAAAGCCCTGATTCTCTGCCTCTTTAATGGCCCGATACGCCGTTCCTTCACTAACATTCAATGCTTTCGCAATTTGGCGGACGGAAATCTTCTCGCCAACTGGAAGCCCATCGATATGCTTTAATATTTGTTCATGCTTTGTAGCCAAGCGCTTCACCCTTTTCACGGTATTCCTATTCCCCATTATAAGGTCAAAGAGCCCAGTTTATCAAACAACTACTAATATTGGCGCAGCCTTTTGTATTCTACCTCCCGTTTCCGCTTGTGCTTTTTAGGTGAATATAGAATGCCCGTCAAGTTCCCGGCCACAGCCAGCAATGCGAACAACAGCCAAGATCCGGCAAACAAGCCCTCCAGCCCGCCGCTTTCCAACGACAACCGCGGCACGGCATAATAGAGCATCACTCCGCATAAAAGCAAACACAACAACAACCTCTGCTTCATCCAATCCCCCCTTCTTTGCCATCTATTCATTTTATGCCTGCGAAGGAAAAAAAGACTGACCTGCATGAACGAGATTAACTTGTCTATATGTCCATATATCGCGCACCCTATAAAATGAAGCGCAATAACGTGGATTTAATGTTACACGAGACTTTACGAGGATTTCTTCGTTCTCACGCAAAAGAGGGTGGAACCGCAGGAGTGACACTCGTGAGGGAAATGCGAGTCTGCGTGAGACACCGAAGGCGCAAAGCACGACCTATGCATTCTTTTTTTCGGCCTGCACTCATCTTAATTCGGCCTACATTCACTTTTTTTCGGCCTGCACCCAGCTTAATTCGACCTACTTCCACTTTTTTTCGGCCTGCACTCAACTTAATTCGACCTACTTCCACTTTTTTTCGGCCTGCACTCAACTTAATTCAACCTACTTCCACTTTTTTTCGGCCTGCATTCAACACCAGCCTACTCCACCTCATTAATACTGCAGGCTCAAGGATTTCTTTTTAATGTTGGAGTGGATTGGAACGTTCAAGCCCGCAGGATCAAAGAAAAAAGCAATAATAAAAAAATGCAGCCAAACTCCATTATTATCGAGTTTGGCTGCATTTTTGCAGAAGCTCCTAAAGGCTACCGCTCTTCTCTTTATAGGTCAATTTCATCTCCAGGTTCCATGATAAATCCATTTCCCTCTTCAAGCAGGTCAAGGAATCGGTTGGGATCCTGCTTGATGACAGGGAAGGTATTGTAATGGATCGGCACGACTTGCTTGGCTTGAAGGAATTTCGCTGCCAGCGCCGCATCTTCCGGACCCATGGTGTAATTGTCGCCGATCGGCAAAAAGGCCAGGTCAATCGGATGACGTTCCCCGATCAATTTCATATCGGAATATACCGATGTATCTCCGGCATGATAGATCGTTTTTCCTTCTATCGTCAGTAACACACCTGCTGGCATGCCTAAATAGATGATCTGTCCATCTTCTGCATTGAAGCCCGTACCATGAAAGGCTGGTGTCAGCTTCACTTTTCCAAATTCGAACTCAAAAGCTCCGCCAATGCTCATGCCATGAGTCTTGACACCTTGTGCACCAAAGTAACCGGCAAGCTCTGCAATGCCAATGACGAGTGCATCATGTTTCTTGGCCAATTCAACCGTGTCCCCTACGTGGTCATTATGTCCATGAGTCAGGATGATCACATCCGGTTTGACATCGTCAACCTTCAAATCGGTTAGTGCATTTCCGTTGATGAACGGGTCGAATATGATCGTCTTACCATTCGTTTCGACTTTTACAACTGCATGTCCATGAAAAGATACTTTCATTTATGATGCTCCCTTCCATACCCAATAATTTTGATTCAATAGATTTCTTGAGACTTTCCCATTTACTATGCTTTTAAATATTGCTAAGGTAATTATATCTTATTAATGGAGGTATCGTCATGAATGAACGTTTGACAGAATTACAAAATTGGCTTCAGACCAATGAGGTGGAAGCCGCTTTTCTTACATCCACCGAGAGCATCTTCTATTTAAGCGGATTTTTTAGTGATCCCCATGAAAGACTGCTTGCACTTGCCATTTTTGCAGATGCCGACCCATTCCTCGTCTGTCCGCAAATGGAGGTTCCCGATGCGAAACAAGCTGGATGGGCTGGGGATATCATCGGATATACCGATATTGAAAACCCATGGGAAAAAGTGAAGCAAGCCGTGACGGACCGCGGACTGACCATCCATAAAATGGCGATTGAAAAAGAACATATGAATGTGGAGCGCTACGAGCACATCCAGCATCACTTCGGAGCACCAAAGCTCGTTCCGGCAGAAGAAAAACTGCAAAAGATGCGAATGATCAAATCGGATGATGAAATGGTCAAAATCCGGGAAGCCTGCCGACTTGCCGACTTCGCGATTGAAGTGGGTGTCAGCGAAATCCATGAAGGTAAAACGGAAATGGAAATCCTTGCAGCGATCGAATACGAATTGAAAAAGGCCGGGGTCAGCCAAATGTCATTCTCCACGATGGTACTGACGGGTAAAAATGGTGCCTCGCCTCATGGTACACCTGGAAATACGAAGGTTCAGCGCGGAGACCTTGTTCTCTTCGACTTAGGCGTCGTTCATGAGGGATACTGCTCTGACATCACCAGGACCGTCGCTTACGGTGACATCAATGATAAACAGGCAGAGATATATGAAACGGTCCGCATTGCACAGGAAGCTGCCGTAGCAGCCAGTAAGCCAGGCGTTTCCTGCTCAGCGGTTGACTTGATAGCCAGAAACATCATCCGCGATAAAGGATATGGCGATTTCTTCCCGCACAGACTTGGCCACGGACTTGGGATCAGCGTCCATGAATACCCGTCCTTGACCGAAACCAATTCACTCGAGCTTCAATCCGGTATGGTTTATACGATCGAACCGGGTATCTATGTTCCAAATGTTGCTGGCGTCAGGATCGAGGATGATCTTTTGATCACCGAAACAGGCTGTGAAGTCCTGACCAAATATCCGAAGAGCTTGCAAATCATCAAGTGATGGGGTGACCAACCCCAGGAACCCCCAATCTCAGTCGAGATGGGGGTTTTGCTTTTCATTCACGATCCAATTTCATGACTAATCGGTCCATACTTCATGCTTAACGACCTTATCACTTTCGTCATACCAAAGGAGCAGCCACTCACTATCTATACTTATGAAGCCCCTTTCGGCTCCAAGATAATAAACGATCGCATCTTCCGCTGAAAAATATTCGGTATCTGTCGGCGGACCTAAAAGAGCGATTACTTCTTTTTCCGTCTTTCCGATGAGCCGACGTTCCGTCAATAAATCATCGACCATATCGGTTCTTTCTTCATGATCCTTCAGCCACCTATCAGTGCTGAAACGGGATTTAGATTCGTTCACTCCCAAAAGGAACAGGCAAGCAAGCAAAAGAAGAAAGCCGACACTTGTTATGATTTTGAATATCGTTTTCCTTTCCTTGTTTTCATGTCTATCAGTATATTTCAAGGATATCCCCTGAACCACTAGCAAAGGTGCAAATGGAAGAAGCAAGGCAGCCACGCTTGCGGCACTGATAGATACCCTTGCGATATTAATGTATATGATCGCAATGAAATAGATTAGCATAAACACGAGTACATATAAATAAAAGGCCAGATTCACCATTCTTGACAGTCTCAAGGAAAAAACACCCCTCCCGCTCATCAGATTACCATAAATAAACAAATAGCGTAAAGACATAAAAGATATAAGGAATCAATCTCTTTTATTGTGGCTGATTACGGTTTCTTCGCTCATTGGCTAAAACATTCGCTAATTTGTTATAATTGAAATAATATCCAACAGGAAAACCATAGTATAATAGGAATGAAATAGAAGGAGGAGATTCACTATGAATAGTATAGATTATAAAAATATTCTCGTAGCGGTGGATGGTTCGGAAGAAGCGGAGTGGGCATTAAAAAAGGCCATCTATTTGGCGAAACTCAGTGACGCCACGCTTGTGCTGACACACATCGTTGATACAAGGAATTTCCCTACAATCGAAGCTTATGATATGACCCTCCGTGAACGTTCTGATGCCTTTGCCAATGAGCTATTGGAAAAGTACAAAATGGAAGCAGTGGCATCCGGAATCGTACACGTCCAAACTGAAGTGGCATATGGGTCACCAAAGGTACAAATCCCAAAAGATTTAGCGAAAAAACATTCAATCGATTTAATCGTTTGCGGTGCAACTGGCCTTAATGCCGTCGAACGCTTCCTGATCGGCAGCGTGTCAGAGGGCATCGTTCGCCATTCCAGCTGCGATGTAATCGTCGTGCGTACGAATACTGATAAATAATCAGCAAAAAAAGCTCGTTCACATTTCCGGTGAATGAGCTTTTTTTTTGCTGTTATTACCTTACTAGCTTCTCCGCTTTTTCAATGGCAAGCTGCACTTGAGCAAAACCAGTACCGCCCGCACTATTACGGCGTTTGACAGCTTCAAAAGGATTTAAGGCCTCGTATATATCATGGTCGAACAGCTCGGATGCTTCCTGGAATTGCCCGATGCTTAGGTCGACCAGATAACAGCCCTTCTGCACACACTGCAATACCAGTTTCCCGACAACCTCATGCGCCTCGCGGAAGGGCATTCCCTTTGCAGCTAGATAGTCAGCCAACTCCGTCGCATTCGAGAAATCATTCCTTGTCGCGTTCTCCATGATGTCCTTTTTCACGTTCATGGTTGAAATCATGCCGGCAAAAATCTTGAGTGAACCTACAATGGTTTTAACCGTATCGAAAACGCCTTCTTTATCTTCTTGCATATCCTTGTTATACGCAAGAGGGAGTCCTTTCAAAACGGTCAATAACCCCGTTAAATTCCCATAAACACGTCCGGTTTTCCCACGGATCAACTCAGCCATATCCGGGTTCTTCTTCTGCGGCATGATGCTGCTTCCCGTTGAAAAAGCATCGTCCAATTCAACGAATTGAAATTCCTGGCTTGACCAAAGGATGATTTCTTCACTGAAACGCGATAAATGCATCATCATCGTCGCGCTATTGCTCATGAACTCAATGGCAAAGTCACGATCGCTTACCGCATCAAGGCTATTTTCATATATTCCATCGAACCCCAAGAGCTCTGCACTGAGGGCACGGTCAATCGGGAATGTCGTCCCGGCCAATGCGCCAGCTCCCAATGGTGACATGTTGATTCTTTTGTAGCTTTCGGAAAAACGCTCTTTATCACGCTCAAGCATCCAAAAATAGGCCATTAAATGGTGGGCAAATGAAATGGGCTGTGCCCGTTGCAAATGAGTATAACCTGGAATGAGTGTTTCGACATTTTCCTTTGCCTGTCCCAAAATCGCTTCCTGAAGATCATTGATGAGTTGAAGAATAACATCCGTTTGATTCCGCATATATAAATGAAGATCTGTGGCAACCTGGTCATTACGGCTTCTGCCGGTATGGAGCTTACCGCCCACTGGACCGATTTCACTTATCAGCATGCTTTCCAGGTTAAGATGGATATCCTCCATCTCAACCTTAAAAGTCAATTCTCCCTTTTCCGCTTTTCCCTGCAAGGTTTTCAGCCCGGCAATAATCTGATCTGCATCTTCTTCAGGCAGGATGCCGCATTGCTTTAGCATCGTGACATGAGCTAGGCTTCCTTGAATGTCTTCGAGGACAAGTTCCTGATCAAAGGAAATGGAAGCTCCGAATTCGTCTACCCATTCCTCTGCAGATTTCGTGAATCTTCCTCCCCAAAGCTTGCTGCTCACACTGTCACCTTCTTTTTATTGACCATGCTGTTCACTTTCGTTGGAAGTCCCCATAGCTTAATGAATCCAACTGCTGCATCATGATCGAATTCATCGGCCTTTGTATAAGTGGCCAATTTCTCATCATAGAGAGAGTATTCCGATTTTCTGCCTTCAACGATCGCGTGACCTTTAAATAGTTTCACACGAACAGTTCCGGTTACGTTCACTTGTGTTTCTTTCAAGAAAGCGGCCAATGCTTTTTGAAGGGGCGAGAACCAAAGTCCTTCATAAATCAATTCCGTCATTTTCTTTTCGATCACAGGTTTGAAGTGAGCCAGCTCTTTTACAAGCGTAATGTCCTCTAGCTCTTTATGGGCAGCAATCAGTGTCATCGCACCAGGAGCTTCATAGACTTCACGGGACTTGATTCCTACCAATCTATTTTCCACATGGTCGATACGACCGACTCCATGCTTGCCGGCGATTTCATTCAGCTCAACAATCAAGTCAGCCAGTTTATAATGTTTGTTATTCATCGTGACCGGCACACCTTGTTCAAATCCAATTTCAATGATGTCAGCCGTATCCGGCGTGTTTTCAAGGCTTGCAGTCAGATCATAAGCCTCTTCCGGAGGAGCTGCCCATGGGTCCTCCAGGATTCCGCATTCGTTGCTTCTTCCCCAAAGGTTTTGATCGATCGAGAATGGGCTTGCCAAGCCGATCGGTACCGGAATTCCATTTTTCGCTGCATATTCGATCTCTTCTTCACGAGACCATTTCCAGTCACGTACAGGTGCAAGAACTTCTAAATTAGGATTCAAAGCTGAAATGGAGACTTCGAAACGCACTTGGTCATTTCCTTTTCCCGTACAACCGTGCGCAACAGCCACTGCATTTTCTGCTTCAGCCACTTCCACTAATTTCTTCGCGATAAGCGGACGCGATAGAGCTGACACCAATGGATATTTCCCTTCATACAACGTGTGTGCCTGAAGGGCCGTTAAAGCGAATTCATCCGCAAATTCATCTTTTGCATCAATCACATATGAACTGACGGCACCAACCGTAATCGCTTTTTCCTTAATGAAGTCGAGGTCTTTGCCTTCACCGACATCCAAGCAGCATGCCACCACTTCATATCCTTGATCTTGTAACCATTTAATTGCAACGGAAGTATCCAAACCTCCGGAATATGCTAAAACAACTTTTTGATTTGCCATTTTCATCGTCCCTTTCGTGTGAATAAAAATTCATACATTGTTATTTTTATTCATTCTATGATTAGTACTTTATCATTTTTACAAAAGGAATACAAGGGGTATTTTGAAGATTCAGCTAAAAATTCCGTTCCAATTATCGAGCCCATCATACATTGGATGCATCCGGTGGAATATAGTAAACTAAGAGTATGAAAAACTTAAAAGTGGAGGGAATATGAAAGAGTTATTTACTTATGATGAACGGCTCGGCATCGACACTCCTGATTTGAACTTGGAATGGGATGAATATACGAAAGGCGAGCAGCAGCAAATACTCGTGCACTGGGAAAATATCCGCGGGAGCATCCCTGACCGGATCAAGGAACTGGAAACAACCATTAACCGGAAGCAGAACCAGCTCTCCGATGAGAGTGATTTCGCCTCATCCTGCCAGCTCAATTCCGAAATTGCCGACCTGGCCTCCATCATCAATGACTTATGGCTTTGGTACCGTGCCAATCAAGGCGTTAGTGAGAAGATGCATAATTAGGGGCTTATCTATGCAAAAAAGGGGACAGGATAATGAAGTACCCTACAGGATAGACACTTTTAAAAAAAGTCCATCCTGTAGGGTACTTTTGTTTTTATAATAAGAAAACACTCTTTGGATCGAACTTATAAAATAGTACAGACAACTCGCTTCCGACATGCATCCATACGAAGATAGAATTCCGTTTGCCAACAGCTTTGGAGGATTTGCACTTAGACCGGTCCACTCCGCTTCAGGCGCGATGTGAAAAGCCAGGAAAGGGACGAGAAATCTAAAAAAGATGCCGCCTGCAAAGTACAGACCGCATCTCCTTCAAGTTTCCTAGTTTTTGTTAAAGCTCCCTTTACAAAGGGGATACATTTCATAGGAATTTTTTATAGATCTTTCCTGAGTTCACCGACGACATGCCCCAATTCCGGAAGAATCAATTTATTCATCGCAAGCCGCACCGCACCTGATGAGCCAGGTGTCGAAAAAACCGCTTTATCGTGCACGATTCCGGCAACGGCCCTCGATAATAGCGCTGCCGACCCGATGTCCTCCTGATAGCTGAGCATACGGAAAAGCTCGCCGAAACCGGGAATTTCCTTGGACATCAATTCTTTGACCGCCTCGATCGTTACATCCCTTTTGGCGATTCCCGTGCCGCCGTTCGTCAAGATGACGTCGACCTTGCCGCTTCGACATGCGGCTGTAACCGTTGCTTGTATCACATCTTTTTCATCTTTTACAATTTCGTACTTTGTCACTTCATGCCCATTCGCTTTCAATAATTCCATCATCAGTGCGCCGCTTTTATCCGTTTCTTCATTGCGCGTATCGCTAACGGTTATCACCATGCAGCGAATGGCCTCTTTAATCGCTTCTTTATGAGTATTGACGCTCATCATCCATCAGCCTTCTTCTCCAGTAAATAACGATATTGATAAAACTTCTGGGCAAATTCACTGACACTCCGGGTCATTTGGTAATTCGCTCCTGCCCCGATGGCGATGCTGATGAACGGAATGCCCCGAACCAGTTTTTGACGGAAAACCGTGATCGATAACGCCTTCAACAACTGCTTCAATGGCTGTTCCATCCAAGTCGGATTTGTCAGCTCTTCAATTCCCAAGTAAAAATAATCATCTTCTGCAGTTTGGATTTCATGGATCAATTCTTCCCATGCTATTCCCTGGAGTCTCTTTGGCATCGCCCCTGCATTGAAAACCTTAAGTGCGACCATCATTTCGAAGGGAGTATTCACCTCGAAGCCATAGGACATGGCGATCAGCTGCACGGTCCGGATATTGATGACCGTCATGGCCGGTAGATCACTCCCAAGTAAAAGCAGGCCTCCTGATCCACTTATCCCCCCTTGTGCAAAGGAGTATAAACGATGCTTGGCAATATGCTGGTTCGCTATGTAATTCAACTGGTCAATCGATAAGAGATTCATGTCACCAAGCGTTTCGATTTCCTCATTGAAAACGCGTGCCGATGCCAGAATCCGCTCCCTTGCATCTATTTGAATTTGTGAGCTCTGTACCATGGCATGCAAATGAAAAAGCCATGTATCAAGCTTATCAAAAAACTGTTGCTGAACGTTTTCAGGCAGCAGTGAAAACCCCTGCTCCAGCCATTTATCATACAATGCAGCAAGATCCGTCGGCTCATATTGATAAAGATTTTCTTGCCATTCATTAATTTCATTCCAAACTTTCAGTTCCCGATTGGTGAATTCCATGCATCAAGCCTCCTATGTACTAAAATTGGTGGATTCTCCCTTAAGTATACCATATACGACGGTTTTTCAAGAATGGGAGGATGGTTCGTCCCGCATTTTACGGGGGTGGTGCAGGGGGAAAACAGCGGGATCAATATATCTTCTGGTTCATCGAGATAGAAAAAAAGATTCCCTTACCGGAAAGAATGGCAAGGGAACCTCTTATCAGAAAATCAGGAAGACATGTTTTCGGCTTTGCCGTGTAAAGCAACCTTCATCGTATCCCTGACGATCATGATTTCTTCATTGGTCGGGATGACCATCACTTTCACTGGTGAATACGGTGAATTGATGAACGCTTCCTTACCTGAAGAGGTACGATTAAAGTCTCTATCCCAGTAAACGCCCATGAATTCAAGCCCCTCCAAAATCCGCGCTCTAATGGCCTGACTGTTTTCACCGATGCCGGCTGTGAAAATGATGCCATCCACTCCACCCATTTTTGCTGAATAGGACCCGATATATTTGTGAATCCTGCCTGCAAACACTTCAAGGGCCAGTTTGGCTCTTTCATTGCCTTTGTCCGCTTCGACTTGGATATCGCGCAGGTCGCTGGAAAAACCGGAAAGGGCCAACATGCCGCTTTGCTGATTCAAGACATCCAGCACTTCATCAGCTGTCTTACCTGTTTTTTCCATAATATACGGAATCAGCGCAGGGTCGATATTACCTGAACGTGTCCCCATTGTCACACCTGCCAATGGTGTGAAGCCCATCGATGTATCCATCGACTTGCCGCCTTTTATGGCCGTAATGCTGGCACCGTTCCCTAGATGGCAGGATATCAAGCGAAGCTGTTCGAGCGGGCGGCCGATCATTTTTGCGGCCCGTTGGGAAACATATTTATGGGAAGTCCCATGGAACCCGTACTTCCTTATTCCATAGTCTTCATAATATTCAAAGGGCAAGCTATACATATATGAACTTGCAGGCATCGTCTGGTGGAAGGCCGTATCGAATACCGCAACAGCAGGAACATCGCCTAATATTTGCCTGAAGGCTTTGATTCCCGTGCTATTGGCAGGGTTATGGAGTGGTGCCAACTCTGATAGCCGATCGATTTCCTTGATTACTTCCTCGGTGATCAGGACCGAATCACTGAACACCTCACCGCCATGCACCACACGATGTCCAACGCCATCTATTTCTTCAAAGGAGTCAATGATGCGGTGGTGGATCAGCTTTTCCAACAATATCCCTACAGCCACTTCATGATTGGGTATATCGATTGTTTCAGAAACATTTTCGCCATCGACACTCAAAGTAAAAGTGGAGTTTTTCAAGCCAATCCTTTCCACGAGACCTTTTGTAATTACTTGTTCATCAGGCATCTCAAAAAGCTGAAATTTCAATGAAGAGCTGCCTGCATTTATTGCAATGATTTTTGACATCCTTCCTGCTCCTTTACTCTAAGCTAGTCTA
Organism: Bacillus sp. mrc49; assembly: GCF_002803435.1. NCBI lineage: Bacteria > Bacillati > Bacillota > Bacilli > Caryophanales > Bacillaceae > Bacillus > Bacillus sp. mrc49. Next base: position 11,943 of record NZ_PHNG01000762.1, read on the forward strand.
CATTTTCTTATGGTTCCCTAAAAAGAAAAATGCAGTATATAGTACAATCTTATCATGGCAGGTGCATACTACCAAATAAAAAGGGGAGGTAAAAAATAACCAACGTAGGATATACAAAAAAAATGAAAGCCAATGCGAAATGCATCAGCTTTCATTTATTATTTTTCCAATTTAAACCAATCATCCATCTGCTGCATGACAGAACTTGTCGCTTCGAAATCCGAAAGCTTCGGAAGTTGTACGAGCAATGCCTTCTTCGGCGCTTCGATACCTTCTTTTTTCTTTTGAAGGATCAGGATGCTTTTCGCTGCCGTTTCATTTTTAAACATGGAAAGAGGCAATTGCACCATTCCTTGGATATGGGTATGTTTTTTCAGGAAGTCATTGAGTTTCGGCGCTTCTTCCGACACGAACAAGTTATTCGGGACGATGAAGAAAAGATGTCCCCCATCCTTCACATGTTTAACGCTCTGCTCGATAAACAAATGGTGGGCATATGAATGTCCCTCTCCCGCCTTCAATTCATAGTCGGACGCCCGTATATCGTTCGGGTAGTAACCAATCGGCAAATCGCTGACGACGACATCGGAAGGATCGATGAAAAGCGGTTCCAAGCTGTCCTGATTGAAGAATTCAAGCGGGTGTTCTTGCAGGTTGGCACCTGCATACGCTAGCTTGATCAACGTTTCATCAATCTCGACGCCATATGAAGCGATGTTTTTATCAGGCAATTGATTCAAGATCGCAAATAACAAATTCCCTGTTCCAACGGCGGGGTCAAGCATGATCAGCTCTTTTTGATCCTTGGTGAATTTACCGACTAAATAACTGACGAACATGCCGACTGCATCAGGGGTCATTTGATGATTCGGTTGCACGCTCTGCTGCATGCCCTTTAATATAGCAAGCTGATACGCTTTACGAATGGCTTCCTTTTCATATTTTTCAGGTGAAAAGTCGGCATAATGCTTCATTAACCTTTTCTTCGATACTTCACTCAATCCCTCCTGCAGGACTTTCCCTTGGAAGAAATTCTCGCCCGTTTCACCTAGGGCATCAAGATACGTACATGATAATTCACCTTGCAATATCTGGGCTGTTTCATTGAATTCATTAAATAATTGTTCAACTGGGGTAGACTTCACTTGTTAATTCCTCCTGTTTGCTTCTGTCCCTATTTTAAAGGTAAGAAGAAGGAGATACAAGCCGGAGACCCTAGCAATCATCCTTGGTTTTAATTCGAACGTTGCTTTCCACCCCGAACGAACACGAAGAAGGGGTTTTGATTGTCCTGAATGGGACTTTGATCGTTCCATTGCACTGCAGGCGTTCGCTTATTTTTCCACAGGAGTCCCGCACACCCGTTTCATTCCGCTCTGAGTGAAAACAAGCTTTATATTTCCATTTACTAACAGCTCCAAAAATTTGCCCAATATTTTTTATTACTGGGAAAGGCTCAATGTATGCCCAAACAGAGTACTATACATGAGGTGGTGATTATATGGATAATCAAAATCAATACTATCATGGGCCGGTTAATCCGATAAATCAGCAACATGATATACAATCAGCAGATGAATTCAACAGGCAACAACAAGGGTTTCAACAAGGGTTTCGGCAAGGATATCGACAAGGGTATCGACAAGGGTATAGAGATGGATATCGGGCAGGGCAACAAGCAGGGGGGCATTACCCAAGGCAAATGCCGTCTTGGCCTAATGAAGTTGATATAAAAATCGGTACACCTAATGGTCAAGAGTGGTACGGTAAGATCGTTTTACCATTGAATGGTGAGAATTCAGACTAACTGAATCGGCATATTGAACCTAAAAAACGGTATAACAGAACACGTAAAGATGATTCTAACTGCATTCACATTGAAAAATCAGGGCCTAAAAAGGCTGTTGTCCACTTCAACTAAGCTGTTGATCAACAAAAGAAAATCAACATGCAAACAAAAAAAACCGGGCCCATTGTGCCCGATTTTTTTGTTTGCACAGCTTATTTTGACGCTTTGGCCGCTTCGATTGCACCTTCGTAATTTGGATGGTTCGTACCCTCGCTCACATATTCCACATAAGTGATTTCATCAGAACTGTTCACGACGAATACAGAGCGTGCCAGAAGACGTAGTTCTTGCATGACAACACCATACGCTTCACCGAAGGAAAGGTCACGGTGATCGGAAAGAACTTGAACATTATCCAATCCGCTCGCAGCGCACCAGCGTTTTTGTGCGAAAGGAAGATCGTTGCTAATCGTCAATACTTTCACATTGTCCAATTTTGCCGCTTCTTCATTGAATTTTCGTGTTTGTGCATCACATACACCTGTATCCACTGAAGGAACCACACTGATAATGCGGACAGAACCTTTGGAGTCGCTTAATGTAACGGGTGATAAATCATTGGCCAATACAGTAAAATCAGGAGCCTTGTCCCCAACTTTTAGTTCCTGTCCCACCAAAGTGACCGGGTTGTTTTTAAATGTAACTGAAGCCATTAAAAATTCCTCCTTTTTGTGCTATATGTACAAGCCTAATCATATTTGTTTTACCGAAATTTTGCAATTAATTGATTTGGGAATGTGGAAGTGTCCATGGCATTCACTCAAGCATGTTATCGTTCTAAGGCGATATCATTGCAAAAAGAAAACTCGGCGGATGCCGAGTCGCTTTTAGAAATCTAAGTCTTGTTTAGGTTCCTGATATCTCGTTGCTGGCGGTTGACTTGCCCCTTGCTTTTGATTACTGTCCTTCTTGGCCAGCATGGACTGGATTTTATCGACGACCTGAGGTGCTAAATCCATCATTTTTTCAAGAAGATGCGTCCCTTCATCCAGATGAATCATCTTCACGCCATGGGAACCGACGATCAAAAAAGCAATCGGCGTTATCGAGACACCCCCGCCGCTACCGCCGCCAAATGGCTGTTTGGATTCACCTTGCTGTCCTTGATGATTGCCATCAATCACGAATTCGCTGCCGCCTGCCGCAAAGCCGAAGCCCACTTTTGACACGGTTAAAATGACACTTCCATCCGGAGTTTCAACCGGATCGCCGATGATCGTGTTCACATCGACCATTTCTTTCAGATTTTCCATCGCTTCTTTCATTAATCCTTGGATCGGATGATCTGACATCTAAATTCCTCCCTCTAGAACGATTGTTTATTGGAATCACCTGATAGCCTCGCTAAATTCCTGGACTTGAAATTCGCCTTCCTGCCTTTCCAATAACGAAGCAGTTTTATTCCAGTCCACATAGCCTGCCCGATTCTAAATTGTAATATGCAGGAAATTAACGTATTGGCCTGCCATCGCTGAAAGTCAGGCGTAACCGAATAGGAAGGCATGATTTGAAAATTCAAATAGGAGGTCAATAAGCCGATGATGGACCCCTTAAGCGCCCAGCATGCCCCCGTCAGCATACCGGTATGTGCGGCATTTTTAGTTCCGACCCTGCTGTGCCACACGAATTTTTTAACCTTGACCTTTCGTGTGAACTGGCGGACGATTCGATGAAATCCGACTATATGCACAATCATCGTCCGGAGGTCAGCAAATCCGTCTCGCAAATTTTCTGGTGTGATTTTTTTCGTTTCTTCCTTTTTGCTTTCTTCCTTCATTCCTTGTTCTTTCTTTACTGTTATCGCTGCAGACCCCTCATCCTTTTTAATGACAGGCACTTTGATCGTATAATGAAAAAGTCCAAACCAAGCTGATAATTTAATTTGTATTTGGTCATTTTTGTGAACATGCTTTAAGTCAATGTACACCTTTATTTTAGTGAACATAAGAAGAAGCAGCAGTAAAATGAGGCAACCTGCAATCAACAAAAGCCACTTCATGCATCCACACCCTTTTTGCCTTTCAGTATCGGCATATCCCCAAAAAAATAAACCTGCAAAAGCGAATATAACGCTCTTGCAGGTTCATGAATACTTATCTTCTTACCAAGACCACACTTGTGTCTGCAAAGACATCGTGCAAGGCCTGTTTCTTCGGCAGCAGTCCTGCCAAGAGATAGCCAATCCAGGTCATCTTTGAAATATAGCGTCCGATCAGTTCCCTGAATAATACCGTTCCCCAGGAAATGACCTTTGCCTCTTCCTTCAATGCCACGACCTTCAGGCCAAAAATCATTTTGCCCAAGGTTTGGTTCAAGAACTTGGTCATCAAAACAAAGTACAGGAAGAATACGATTCCCGTCAAGAAGCCCTCTGCGGAAAACCACAGATCATCTGTCCCTTCATAAAACTTGAAGATCGGATGAATCAAGATCCGATTCAAGCTTCCTATAACAAGCAGGTCCGCTAAATACGCCCAAAATCTCATCCAAAAACCAGCAAAGCAGACAGCCTTCAGTTCCCTATCTAAGGTAACCTCCGCTGGTGATGAATCCGACTGAACGGGTCCATGCTGATTCTCCAATAAATCGGGTGAAGCGATTTGTTCATTGATTTCATTTCGTTCCGTCATCCTTCAGTCCCCCTATTCCGCATACAAATACATTAAGCGTGGAGAATTTGAAGAGGAAAGGATTTTTGTCAAGACTGCCGTTTCCACATCATTTCCCAACATTTTTTGCGCTCCCATACTGAATAACGAGCCGAATCCTGCCTCATCCGTGTAACGGATGACTTGAGCATCTTTTTCACCTATATCCTTTTTCATGGCAGCAATGACATCATCCAAATGGCCGAAATCATCTATTAAATGGTTTTCCTTCGCCTGACGCCCATCATATATGCGGCCATCGGCAATCTTCCTTACTTCCTGCTCGGACATACCCCGTCCGTCTGCAATGACCTTCACGAATTGATCATACGAGTTATTGATCATGTTTTGAAGTATATCTCGTTCCTCGTCCGTCATTTCCCTGGTCGGACTCATAATGTCCTTGTGCGGTCCGCTTTTGATCGTTTCGAACTCCACGCCATATTTCTTGGCCAGCTTCTCATAATTATATCCATGCATGATGACGCCGAGGGAGCCCGTCATCGTTTCCGGACTTGCATAAATCTTATCGGCCGGGGCTGAAATATAATATCCACCCGAAGCGGCCATTGACCCCATTGAAACATAGACAGGTTTTTTCACTTTTTTAATATCCAGGATCTTGTCATAGATCTCTGCACTTTCGACGACACCGCCTCCAGGTGAATTCACCCGGAGGATAATTCCCTTGATATCATCATTTTCTTCTGCCATCTTCAGCTTATCCATGAAGGCTCGGTGATTATATGTTGCCGAACTTAGTAAGGATGCTTCTCCTGTATCCTGAATCGTCCCCTCTACATCAAATACGGCAATAACATTCGTGTAGTCTTCGCCTTCGATGATTTCTTCGTAAAATTCGCTTTCGGAAGCGAATAATTCATTAATGACACTTTCCGTATCAGCTGTAAAAAAAGTCGTAGCCGTCCCTACCAGAATAGAGACAAAAAATAAAACGGCTGCAATTCCTAATGCTGCCCAACGCTTTCCATTCATCTGTGTTCCCCCTTAACGATATGTATCCTTCTTACCATACGAATTGCATCCAAAAATGTTTCATTCCATGATAAACTAAGATATTTAAAATTGTAGCAAATAATCCTCTAATTGGAAATGGAAGCCGCCCTTCGCAAGCCTTTTTTTCTTTCCCTTCTATATAAAATTCCTATCATCCCCACTCATACCAATGGGAACTTGTTGGACTCTCCCGTAAATTTTTTTTGCTTTTCATCCATGGTTGGCGACTGTTGAAAAGGATTGGCCTCACATCGCGTACACTTGAATGCGATCAGGCAGGTTTGGCGTCATTTTGGCCATATCGCAGTAGCACTCCCGATGATTATGGCGTGGATGTCCATAATAGATAAAAAGCTGCCGGAATCTATTCCGGCAGCTTCTACTCTCATTCCTTGGGCGCTAATTCAATGGCAGAATGAATCGCCGCAAGCATGCTTTTCTCATCAGCAATGTTCTTCCCTGCTATATCGAATGCAGTGCCGTGATCGACGGATGTTCTGATGATGCCGCCTTTCAGGCCAACGGTAATATTGACCCCCGCCTCGATCCCCATTACTTTGATGGGGGCATGTCCTTGGTCGTGATAACAAGCAACGACCATATCAAAATCCCCGCGGCCTGCCCTGAAGAACAATGTATCAGCAGGAAGCGGTCCTGTTACATTGATTCCTTCTTTTTGTGCCCGTTCGATGCCAGGCATTAATTTTTCTTCCTCTTCACCGTTCCCGAATAAACCATTTTCCCCTGCATGAGGATTTATTCCGCATACCGCGATGCTTGGATTATGGAATCCAGCCTTCGTCAGTGTTTCATGTGCAAGTTTGATCACTTTGTACGTTCGCTCAGGATTAATGCTTTCGATGGCTTCAATCAATCCCATATGTGTCGTCAAATGGATGACCTTCAGGTTGGGGGTAGTCAGCATCATTGAAAAGTCTTCCGTATCCGTAAGGTCAGCGAGAATCTCCGTATGTCCCGGATACATATGCCCTCCTTTATGGAGCGCCTCTTTATTCAGCGGTGCCGTACAAATTGAATGGATCTTCTTCTCCTTCGCCAAGTCAATCGCCTTTGCCAAGTATTGAAATGCGCCGTCTCCCGCTACAGCCGACACCTCTCCGAACGGGAGGTCTGAAGGAATGATGTCTAAATCCAGGACATCTATCGAACCGAATTCATACTTTGCCTCAGAAGGATCTTTTATCGCATTCACGATTCCGGTAAAGCCTACGATGGGCTTTACCTTCTCAATTATTTTGGCATCTCCAATCAACAGCGGCCTGCACTGTTGATATACCTCGGCATGCGTTAATGCCTTAACGATAATTTCCGGGCCAATTCCAGCCGCATCTCCCATGGTAATTCCTATAATCGGTCTCATTTAAGCATATTCTCCCTTCAACTTTTTCATGGCATGTATAAATACGTCCTCTGAACCGAATCCGCCCGCTTTCGTGACGACATATATAGCGTCATTACCCAGGAACTTGGATATAGGGACTCCTATTTCCAATTCGTCCAGCAATTCGAATCCTTTTACATCCCATAAATTGCATATTTGCTTGGCAGTATCGCCGCCAGTCATGGTTACACCTTTAAAGTATTTTTTCTCTAATAGGACGGAACATACCGTGCCCATCGCTTTCACAATCTCGTTGCTGATTTGGGTATGCGTTAGGCCCCTGGATTTTCCAGTGTCCCAAGCCTTTTCGATATCAGCTTTTTCAGCAGTGGAATAGATGACGACATCTTTCCCGATTGCTGCCTTTTCGATGGCCTCCTGATAAACCCGTCGAATCTCCTCCGTTCTTTCCTTGTCATCCGCTATGGCTTTATAGGACTCGAAGGATATTGCATGTACCTCGGTTTGTTCTAGCAGTTTTTTCAATTGCAGCCGTGAATTCTTATTTACACTTCCAATCACAGTGAGCACCGGGGAAGTTGCAAGAGGGATCGTGAACTGGTATTCCCTGGCTGGAATAGAATAATAGTCTGGGAGGTAATTGGCGATCCCTGCTGAACCCGCCCACGTTAGTTCAAGCTCGATATCTTTTGTATACTCCAATATGTCTTTCAAATGCTGCTCTGTGGAAGAATCGATGATGATATACGGAATCGAATCCGCCGCAAACCTTGATAGCTTCCTTTTCACATGTTCTTTGCCTTTATCCAGGTCCCCAACGGTGATTGTACCTATCGGGCGGGCCGTCTGTTTAGCGATTAGCTCTGGCAAATACGATTGGGTCAACGGGGTTTTCGGATCCTTGGAAATCTCCGTTTCTCCAAGAGGTATTCCATTTAAATAGTGAACAGAATCAAGAATCGATCTGCCGTTTTTAGGATACCCCGGAGCGATCATGACCAAATTCGGCTTAACGGCGTCATATAGGGCGTCAATTTCTGCACCGATATTGCCGCGCATGGTCGAGTCCAGCTTTTTATATATCGTCGAAAAGCCGGACCGCTTTAAAAAATCTGCCGCTACCCTGACTTTATCGTAAGCGTCTTGCTTTTCTAGTGAACGGCTGTCTGTATCGAATACGACAGCGTCATAATCCTGTACACGTTTTTCATCCATTCCAAAAAGAACGGTCGTCTTAAGTCCATGACGTGCCAATTGAACTCCGCTATCATTGGCGCCCGTCAAATCATCTGCGATGATCGCTAATTTCATAGTTAATCCCCTCTACTCGTTGTATTTCGCCACTCCACCCTTTTTATCCAAATGCTTGGATAGGAAGCCGATGAAGATCGGGAGAAGGATGGCTGTCGTAACGACACTCGCTGCAATTTGTACGGTCGCAAGCTCGGCATGGACACCAAATGAGGCATTGGCTGCCACGATGGCAACAGGAGTACCGACCGCATTACCCGCTGTAGAACCTTCGGAAGCACCGACAATCGGATTCCATCCAATCCATTTGAAGATTAGATATCCGCCTCCACCAGTTAGCACGACGGTGATCACACCAAGTAATACGCCACTTAATCCCCCTTGGATGATCGCTGTGAAATTAATCCCCATCCCTAACGAGAAAGCAAAGAATGGTACAAGTTTATCACTGCCCTTAGAAAGGAAATCCTTCATCTCGGAATCTAAATTACCCAATACCACCCCGACTATAAGCGGAAGCAATACGGCTATGAATGAGGTTGGAGAGAACATTCCGTTTGCGAAGCCCATTGTCCCAAAGATGGACAGCGCTACCATTGTCAGGAACGGACCGTCACTTAATGCTAGGAATGGATAGGCTGCTTTATCTTCTTCTTTCCCGTACTGACCGGCCAGTGCAATATAAAGTCCGCCATTCGAATTCGTCATTGCTGCAATGATGGCCAGTGGTGCCATTCCCAAAAACAATCCGTTGCTATCGGCCAGCCAAAACCCAAGAAGTCCGACCAATGCTCCCAATACCCACTTATATGTTAAAAGTGTAACACCCTTTTTAACCGAAGTGCCTGCAGTGCGAAGATTGATTTGTGTTCCCGCAATCAAGAGAAATAAGGCGATTAAAGCACTGGAGCTGTTCACGAACAATGCTTCGGTAAAACCGCCAATCCTTAGTAAATCAGGAAATAATGTATTGATGGTCGCCGCCAACAATAGTGGAACAACCATCATCCCGCCTGGGATTCGATCTAGCGTTGCTTTAATTCTCATAATAAAAACCCCTTTGCTTTATTTATTAAAGCGCTTTCAATATTTATATTAAAATATCATGTTAATTAAAGCAACACTTTTTATATTTAATAACAATAAGATAGTTAAATAGTTTAAAAATGCAACACATTAGATAAAAAAAAACAAACTTAAAGTCATTCTTTAAGTTTGCGCCATAATGTTGCTCGGTTAATGCCCAATCGCTCAGCCGTTTTCGTTTGATTATAGTCTTCTTCCTTAAGGGTCCGCTGAATGATGTATTTCTCCATCTGTTTCAGTGTCGCTTTTTGCGATACGAGGATATCAGTTGAAAGACCATCATCTTCCAACACTTTTTCAATGGTTTCTTTTTGAATCACATACTCTTTTTCATTCAAGGCTATTTGCTTTATAAACCGTTTCAAGTCGTCAATATTATTCGGATACGAGTAATCTTCCAAAAGGGCCAAAGCCTCACTTTTAATATTCATTGCCGTCGTTCCATACGTTTGATGATAATGGGATAAGAAAAATTTCGTTAATTTTTCGATATCCTCCTTACGGTGTGATAAATCCGGCAGATGAATCGTGTTTATTTCCAGACGTGCAGCAATTGCTTCGCTAATTTGTTCATTTGACCCGATAAATATCGATACCCCATTTTTGCAACAAGTGTACAAAAATTCGTTTAATGGGTCAAACTCCTTTATGCGATTGATATTCTTCAGGAAAACGGTTCGAATGTCATCTAAAGGCAGCTCGTTAAGTGCGCTTTCTTTGAACTCCTCGAAATCAATGGTACATAGCATCCCATTATTCGCTAGTTCATTATGTATATAATTGACAAGAAACTCTTTACCCGTCCCACGACTTCCTTTTAAATGGATGATTTCATGGTTCTTGTAGAGAGAGGCCACAGTATTTACAAAAGCTGCGTCCATAGCAATCGGCTCCGGGAAAGAAGCTGCCTTGCTCTCCACCCCTTTCAGTTCCAACCGTTTCACGGAACTGGCCGTTATAATGTACATCCTATACGATGCTTTCAAACCATGATGCCAAAAACCTTCTACATCTATACTCTTTCCGTCAAGGGAGAAATGGGCATGAACAACCTGCTTATTCTCGGTAAGTTCTGTATTCAAGCTCTGGTATTGGCCAGCATTCAACGGATTAGCATCAAAATCGGTTAAATGCTCATAGACCACTTGATTTTCCTCATTAAAAATGACGATATTTTGGACTTCTTTGACCAAAAGCCTTTCAAGCATCCCATTCATATCATTTTTGTAATGAAGGAAGGAAATCATCTGTTTCGCATCATTAACGGCCCTTAAGATCGATTCCCGCCCCGATTGAATCAGGAAACCCTTCATGCCGTAAGAAATGGTCGCATTAATGGTAATTACATCACCAACGATTTGTTTATACCCCTCATTCTTCAGCTTTAATATGAGAGGCACCACTTCTTCAGATTCGCGAACTGTATATACCTGTAAGGGAAGCTCCAGTAAATCGATAATGGACTGGGCACCTGAAGTTATATTTGAAAATCCAACTATGGCGGTTTTATCTTTCAGCTCACTGGCAAGCGTCAAGGAACGAATCATGTCATATCCTGAAAGGTGCATGTCGATAACCGGGATATGGACGGATTTCTTAATGAGCTTGGCTGTACCGCCCCTGCTGATAATGGCATCCGCTCCGTTTTTCTCCTCCAATTTCGCAAGTTCCACACCTTTTTCCAAGTCACCCACCGAATAGCCGATTTCCATATCCGGATACAAAGGCAGACACGCTTTTATAATGGGCAGCATCGATTCATATGGGGCAATGATATGCACTTTCATATACATAACCTACTTTCTTGAATATCCGTACTCTATTAATAAGCACCCATCCTATCGAAGGGATTGAAGCCCCCTGTAGAATCGGGTGAATAGAGAATTATTATACCATTTTTCTCCTCCCACTTCTTTTATTCAAGCTAACATCACTGTGCTCATTGTCCCGTATGGGTTTGGCGGTTACGGCTGCGGTCAATAATGAAGCACTCATTTCACGAGTAATGGCTCCCGAAAATAACCATTCCAGAACCATTTCATGGGTAAAACGGTGAACTCCCACGTAAACGCTCCAAACACACGAGTAAATGAATGAAAAGTGCACCAACATACTAAAATGTTTCATTCCATGATAAACTACTATGTATAAGTGCAGCACACCATTCTCTAAAATGGACGGACGAAGGCCCATATTGGCTTCATCGCTTCCTAATATAGAGAATATAGAAAGCCCTTTCATTACTATTATTATTAGGGGGATCATGATGAACACTCGAAGAAATATTTATTTTTTCCATGCATCAAGTTCAGAAATGCAAAACAAGGTCGAACATCTTGCGGAGTTGGCCAACCAGAACGACTATGAGGTCGTCCAAGATTTCACAAAAGCTAACATTATCGTGAGCATTGGTGATGACGGTACCTTTTTACAGGCGGTACGTAAAACCGGCTTCAGGGACGATTGTTTATATGCCGGCATTTCCACTACCGGAAATTTGAATATGTACTGCGATTTCCATCTAGAAGATACAGACAAAATGATTGATGCGATGACAAGAGAGCAAATCGAGGTTCGTAAATATCCAACGATCGAGATTCAATTGGACGAACAGCCTCCATTTTATGCCCTAAATGAACTGAGTATCCGGACTTCGATTACGAAGACGTTCATCATGGATATTTTTATCGATCAAATTCATTTCGAAACCTTCCGCGGGGATGGAATCATCATTGCGACCCCTACCGGAAGCACCGCCTACAATAAGTCGGTGAATGGCGCCGTCGTGGATCCGCTCCTCCCTTGTTTTCAGGTGAGCGAGCTCGCTTCCATCAATAATAATACGTATCGGACCCTCGGGTCTTCATTTATACTAAGCAGCGATAGAACCTTGACTGTTCAACTTGAACAAAATGGTCCAAGCTATCCGATCGTCGGACTTGATAATGAAGCCTTGAGTATCAGCCATGTCGGAAGGGTAAAGGTCCGCTTAAGCGGCAAAGTGATCAAAACCGTCAAACTAAAGGATAACTCTTTTTGGGAAAAGGTAAAAAGGACCTTTCTCTAAAAAACCTTGAAAAAGGTGCCAGATATTATCTCTGGCACCTTTTTATATTTCATAAAAATCCTTGGTGTTTCGATAAAGGGTTTCATACACTTGGTCGACCGGCAAGCCTTTGATCGAAGCGATGTGACGCACACCCTCATGGATCATGCCAGGATGTGTCGCTTTCCCCTTGAATTCGCCTTCGAACTCCCATGGTCCATCCGTTTCAACCATCATCAGCTCAAGCGGATATAGAGACACTAAATCCTTTATTTCTCTTTCATAGCAAACGTCGGGGGTGATGGAAATGCGGTATCCATTTCGGATCATCCTAGCGATCGTTTGGCCATCGCCTTTAAACCAATGGAAATGTGCCTTTCTGATATCGTGCTTCTCCAATAGGTCGCATACGATGGGAGCATCCTCATATACGGCATGAAGGATTACCGGTTTATCGATTTCTTTTGCAAAAGCAAGAAGCCTATCCAATATCTTTATGTATCCTGCCAACTCGATAGCGGGATTTTCCTGTCTTAAGTAAAAGGGAAGCCCAATCTCCCCTACAGCCACCATATTGTGCTGATGTGCCTGCATCCAATTCAACAATTCATTCATTTCCTGTTCACTAGGAAGGGGCTGTTCGGGGTGAAACCCAAAGGCTGGCTTAATTCGTGAATCTTTGCGTGATAGCTGGTCATTTATGATGGAAGATTCCAAATCCATGGAAACCGTCAGCAGTGACTCCACCTGCACCATTTCCATATCCGCGAGTATTTGCTCCTGCACCCTTCCATCATATTGATCAAAATGGATATGGCTGTCGATGATTTTCATGCATCATACCCTCCTTGGCTTATGTAGTGAAGGTTGGCTTCAGTGCGGCATATAATTCCCGTTTCAACTGAAAGAATTCATCACTGAGAAGCTGTTCTTCCCTCCTTGGCCTTGGAAATGGAACGACAACCTCCTTGATGACAGATGCCGGTTTGGATGATAACACGTATATCCTATCGGAAAGGAACACCGCTTCATCGATGCTATGTGTAACGAAAAGCACCGACCGCCGATATTCCTCCCAAAATGACATCAGCCATTTTTGCATCTGCACCCTAGTCAGTTCATCCAAAGCGGAAAAGGGTTCGTCAAGGCACATTAAATCCTGAGGGCTCAAGATGCTTCGGATAAATGCGGCCCTTTGCTTCATGCCGCCGGATAATTCGTGCGGATATGCTTGTTCATACTCTCCCAACCCTGCTTTGATCAACAAGGCCTTGGCTCTTTTTTTGTCTTTAATCCCGGCAAGTTCACTTCCTAGCAGGACATTTTCCATAACCGTTCTCCAAGGTAATAGCGAGGGCTGTTGGGGCATATAGCTTATATGGCCTTTTAAGCCATTTATTTTCTTTCCGTCGAGTAAAATGTCGCCATGGTCCGGCTTCAAAATGCCGCCGGTCAAGTGAAACAATGTACTTTTTCCACTGCCGGATGGTCCAAGGATCGTGACGAATTCCCCTTCACCCACATGAACATTCAGCTTCTCTAAAATATTCTGTTTACCATCAAAGGAATAGGAAACGTCTTTAATTTCCAGATGCATGCTTTTCATCCTCCTTCCGCTTCCATGAAACAAGGTACCTCTCCAGTAGGGTGATGATTCCAAAAAAGAGCAGGCTCATTCCCATAATGATGAAAATGGCTACAAACACCCGATCGGTCCTGAACGCCGAGGAGGCGAGTGTCATATATACGCCAATCCCGGATTTCGCCCCGAGCCACTCCGAAATGACTGCACCCATTACACTATAGGTCGCCGAGATTTTGAGGCCGGAGAAAATGGACGGAATCGAGTGGGGAAGTTCGAGCTTCCAAAACAACTGTCTGTTTCCCGCTCCCATCATCTTAAAATAATGCTTGAGTTCATACGGTGTCTGGCGCAGGCCATCCAATGAGGCAACGGCAACCGGAAAAAAGCATACAAGGGAAATGACGATGAGCTTAGGCAGCATCCCAAAGCCAAACCAGATCACTAAAAGCGGTGCCAGCACGATGATGGGAATATTCTGTGACAAAATGAGCAAGGGATAGACGGCATCTTTCACACCTGAAAACAGATGTAAGGCCGCAGCAATCAATAAGCCGATACAGCTTCCAATTAAAAAACCGGATATCGCAAGCTCGGTCGTTGATAATAGGTGTCCCAATAGATTATGAAAAGACTCGATTCCTTCAATGAAAATGGCAGATGGAGCAGGAAGCAGCCATTTTTCGATTTTCAATATCGCTGTCGCTGACTCCCATGCGATCAGCAGCAATACTAAAAGAAAGAAGGGAGCCCCCTTCTTCCAAATCCTTCTTCCGATCATGCCCGATACTTCTCCGTCAACGTATCCATCGTGATCCCGCTCGGCTGATATAATATTTTGACTTGGGAAATGACATTCGGCGAACCTAGTTCAATCATTCTTTGATTCATTTTTTCTATCACCGCAAATAGCTGGGAAAGCTCGCCCTCCATGGTTGTTTCCAGGGGGTGAACCTCGTATTTGACACCTGATTCATCTATGATCTTGATTGCTTCATCGACTAAAGGAATGACATTTTCACCTTTAGGAATAATTTGTATACTGATTAAAGAACTGGCCATTTTTTTTCCTCCTAATTAGGTAAAAATTCGTTGGTAAACGCCTCTTCAGGTTTAAAATCACCTTCAAGAAGCTTATTTTCTCTCATCCAATCACTGTAATTCTTCCATATATCAAGCTTTTGTTCACCCCAGCGCGGAGCATCATCCTGATATTTATCCGCAAGCCACGCCTGGCTCTTCCTCACTAGTTTGGCATCCAGGTCCGGAGCGGCCTTCATTAAAATGTCCGCTGCCGCATCGGGATCATCAATCGCAAACTGATACCCTTCAGAAGCTGCATGAACGAATGCCTTAACCGTGTCTGGATCTTCTTTGATCAGCTTTTCGTTCGTTGTCAGAACAGGCGTATAGTAATCGAGCTTATCCGAGTAATCAGTCAAGTAAATCATATTCAGCTTTTCATTTCTCAGCTCGGCCTCGACACCTGTCCATCCATAATAAATCCAGGCGAAGTCTACATCCCTTTTAACTGAAGTGAAAAAATCAGCATCCCCTGTATTGACGATATCGACTTTATTTACATCCGCATTTTCTTTTTTCATGAGCGAATCCATGATGGCCTTTTCTACCGGTGACCCCCAGCCACCATATGTTTTCCCTTCAAAATCCTTAGGGGATTTAATGTTTTTATCCGCTGGAGATGCGAATCCAGAGGTATTATGCTGGATGACTGCAGCCAGTGAAACGATCGGCACACCTTGGACGCGGGCCTGGGTAATGCCTTCCTGGTAGCTTACGCCAAATTCGGATTTCCCGGAGGCCACCAGCTTATCCGCACCGGCTTCACCTGGCATGATGATATCGACATCCAATCCTTGTTCTTTAAAATACCCCTTTTCCTTGGCTACATACAATCCTGTATGGTTTGTATTCGGTGTCCAATCGAGAACGACCGACACTTTTTTCAATCCTTCATTATCTTCCTTTTTTGTTGCTTCATCTTTTTCGTTCGTTCCGCCGGCGCCACATCCAGCTAAAAGGAACAACGAAGTCAGCAATGGCAAAAATTTATTCAAGCGGGTATCCTCCTACTCATCGTATAAGATCCACATGCAGGAATATTAAGGGCGCCAGGTGCATTTTGCCAATCATAAAACAAAAAACGCCCGAAGATGAATTCGGACGTTAACATACAAAACGGAAAATCTGTCATAATATGTTCCCTCCGCTGGCACCATCCAGATCAGGTTCTAAGAGTCAGCATCTAAAGGATGCAATCTCAGCCAGCATTACTGGCTCCCCTACATTTCTCGCACATATGGACTTTTCTCTATCATTATATCAATTCATCGGGAAAAGGGAAAACTAATTTGCTTCCGTTAAAAAATCTCCTACATCTGCCATCCGAAACATGCTTCATTACCGGCACTTTTCCTCCTTCACATAATCACTTCCATGCGGATAATCATATAATGACCATGACCTGCAGACATTTCCATGTACCAGATTCATAACTCATAAGCAAAAGGTGGATATGATCATGATCAAGATTAATCACAAATGGTTAGATATCAGTCAACTCCAGCCAGGAATACCCTCTGCCAAGGCGCTGGAACTGCTACAATTGCTGGCGGGATATGCGACCGTTTTTGAATACCGGAACTTGGAGGAACTTAATTTCGACATTCAATTGAGGCTTCGAGTCATGGAGGCAGCCATTTCATTAGATAAAAGCGGTGCTGAATTTGCTACACTCGATGAATCGGAAACAAATCAACGATATTGGCACCTTGCAAAGGATGGCACCTTCACCCTTCAGCCAGGAATTCCTCCCCATGTTGCCATTGCAGATATTTTCCAAAATGGAACGCTATATGCTTTCGAATGCGGGACAGCAATAGTCGTCACGTTCTTAATGGGGATCATGGATGTAATCGGCCCGCGGAAGTTTGACTATCTTTTTTCAGACCTCGTTCTATATGACTGGCATCCCCCAACGAATATGATCCTGCTCGTTCACCGCGGCACCGATTATTTACCAGGGGACTGCGTGTATTTCAAAAACCCGGAACATGATGAAAAAAAGCCTGAATGGCAAGGGGAAAATGCGATATTATTAGGGAAAAATCTCTTTTTTGGCCACGGGATCGGCATTACCAATTCTAAAGGAATCATTGATGAGTTAAACGATAATAGAAAATCGAATGCAACCATATCGGCCTACCTGACAGACCATATCGTCAGCCTTGACAGTTCCTATTATTTTGACACAGTCCAACCCTATCCCATCCGGAAAGAACAGATACCCCGTCTCAACAGCCTCCCTGATTTGATCGTTTCTGAAATAGGTTCGACGTTTCACCTATCCTGATGCATGGCCCTGCATAAAAAAATGCTTGGAGGAAAAGCTCCGCCAAGCATCTTTTTCATTCATGCACCCATATTCCTCTTTTCTTTGAACCTGCGGGCGCTTGCCTGCCCCCATTTCGTGATGGAAAGTGTATAAACGGCCAAAGCAGACCATATGAACAAAAAGGCTAAAAGATGTGCTTTGGTAAAACTTTCATGATAGACGAATACACCGATCAGTAAAGATAAGGTCGGAGCGATATATTGAAAAATGCCAAGCATCGAAAGCGGGATCTTTTCTGCTCCTTTTGCAAAGTATAAAAGAGGTAGCGCCGTGACGATCCCGCCGCCAACCAACAGCAAGCCTGTGCTCCCAGCTGTAAAGAATTTCATGTCTGCCTGGGCCGATAAGTATATCAGGTAACCAAGGGCGAGGGGCGTCACCATCATCGTTTCTAGCGTCAGCCCGATCGCCGATTCGGCCTTGATCATTTTTTTCGCCAATCCGTACAATCCAAAGGTCATCGCCAAGACAAGGGAGACCCAGGGAATGGTGCCAAAATGAATCCCAAGGATCAAAACACCGATTCCGGCAAGCGCGAACGACATGATTTGCGCTCCGCTCAATTTTTCCTTTAAGACGATCACGCCCAAGAGGACGCTGACTAGCGGATTGATATAATAGCCAAGGCTGGTGTCGAGAATCCGGCCGGAGTTAACGGCCCAGATGAACACTCCCCAGTTAGCTGTAACGAGCAGTGACGCTGTAAGTAAAGCCATAAAGAGTTTCGGGTTACGAACTATATTCTTGACATAGTCAAGAAACGCTTGCCATTTTTTCATGAACAGCAATAACACCAGCATGAAGACGAAAGACCATAATACCCTTTGCGCCAGTATCTCTGTTGCACCGACCCCCTGGAGGAATTTCCAGTACACCGGAACAATTCCCCACATCATATAAGAAAGAGCGGCATAGATCGCCCCTTCTTTTTGTTCATTCACTTTC
Organism: Bacillus sp. mrc49; assembly: GCF_002803435.1. Lineage (NCBI taxonomy): Bacteria > Bacillati > Bacillota > Bacilli > Caryophanales > Bacillaceae > Bacillus > Bacillus sp. mrc49. The sequence continues at coordinate 30,145 of NZ_PHNG01000762.1, forward strand.
ATAACCTGCCTTCTTTCCATTCATTCCTTGATCTTTTAAAACCATCTACCTATTCTGCATTCCGATGACTCGTTTTGCAACTGTTATTTTCATCATACATGATCCTGTCATCAATGACCGTCATGACCGCTTGAGCTGTTAGGAGATCATCAGGCTTCACTGCAAAGACATCCAAATCAAATACGGTAAAGTCGGCATCATACCCTTTGAAGATCATACCGCGCCGCTTTTCCTGGCCAATTGCCGCGGCACTCCCTTTCGTATATAGAGAAAATGCCTCAAAAACGGTAAGCCTTTCAGCCAAGCCATATCCCGCATCATCACTATCGATTTTCGCTCTCGTGACAGCTGCATGGATCCCCAAGATTGGATTCAATGGCTCGATCGGTGCATCTGAACCGCCCGCACAAGTGATTCCCATATTCAAATAGGTTTTCCAGGCGTATGAGGATGCCAATAGCTTTGCCGGAACCTTTTCTTCCACCCAAGGAAAATCGGACGGTACGAAACCGGGCTGGATATCAAAGATCACCGGCAGTTTGACTGCCCGCTCCAGCAGCTCCGGCCGGACGATCTGGGCATGTATGAGCCGATCATGCAGTCCGTCTTTCGGAGGCAGAGCTTCAATGGCATTCAATACATATTCAAACGCAAGATCGCCAATGGCATGGGCCGCAATCGGCATGTCTGCCTGCCTTGCTTTTTGCACCCAATGGCGAAGCTCTGCTTCCGTGAATATCGCTACGCCATTCGTACCGCTTTGATCTGCATACGGCTCGCTCAGCAAGGCTGTATGCCCCCCTAAGGAGCCATCGGTGAATATTTTCATGCTATCGAACTTGATATATTGCGTTCCCTCTTGATAACGGCCTCCTGCTGCCAGCATATCTTCAAGGGCCTCATGATGTACGAGCAAATTGGCTCGAAAGGCCATCCCCTTATCCTCGATGACCGATTTAAACGCCTCGTAAGTCGGAACGAAGCCATTGTAATAATGGAGGTCCTCCGTATGGCCTCCCGTCAGTCCAAGCTTATGCGCATCTTGTATCGCCTCTGAAAGCGCAGCTTCGATATAGTCCTGGTCAATGCCGGGAAGGCTGTCTAAAATCAAGTTCTGTGCCTGACTTTCCTTGAATAGACCATTTAATCGCCCATCGGGATATCGGCATATCACACCGCCTGCCGGTTCTTCTGCCTCCTCCTTGATATCCGCTGCCAAGAGGGCACTGGAATTGACCACCAAGGCATGGCGGCAGATTCTTTTCAAGACGATGGGATGCTCCGTCGATATCGCATCAAGCTCATCCCGTAAAATCAAGTCAGGATCAGTCCATTCATTTTCATTCCATCCTTCAGCGACAATCCACTTTCCTGCGGGTGTGACGGCGCACTTTTCCTTGAGGGCGCTCAGAATGGCATCCCGGGCTTCCATCAAGGAAAGGTCTAGACGAAGCAGGCGCTCGCCATGCCCGACCAAATGAAGGTGGCTGTCCACCAACCCCGGAAGCATCGTTTGTCCTTTTAAGTCGATTTCCCTGGAAATATTGCCGGCATACGCCTGTCTTATATAAGCAAGACTGCCCGTGTCGACTATCACGCCCTTTTCACTGAAAAGAGCCTCCACCCGATCTCCTTCTTTAATCATCGTATAAATGGACCCATTGAACCATAACGTTCCCATACCGGCTTTACACTCCTTATTAAATGTTTCTTACGGATATGCAGTAAGTGTACCATCTCATTCCACAGATTCCCATAGGTAAGATTCCATGCCATCCCGTCCATAGAAAAAAAGTCAGCCGGATGGCTGACCAATGCTCACGATTAGTTATTCAGGATTCCTTCTTCCCTTTTCCGTAAATCAACCCGTTTGATTTTACCGGAGGTCGTTTTCGGAAGCTCATCAAGAAACTCGATTTTCCTTGGATATTTATATGGGGCCGTCGATTCTTTTACATGTGTTTGGAGTGTTTTGACCAGGTCCTCGCCAAGCGGGTCGATATCATCCATCAAGACGACATACGCCTTGACCACATGACCCCTCATTTCATCAGGACTGGCTACAACGGCACACTCTTTCACATACGGATGCTTGACAAGTGCATCTTCCACTTCAAATGGCCCGATGGTATATCCAGAGCTGATGATGATATCATCGGCACGCCCTTCAAACCAGAAATAACCTTCTTCATCCTTTTTCGCCTGATCGCCGGTAATATAATAGTCACCACGAAATTGCTTCGAGGTACGCTCGGGATCTTTAAAATATTCTTTAAAGAGTGCAGGTGTATCGACATGCACGGCAATGTCCCCGACTACGCCCGGAGAACAAGGGTTGCCGGAATCATCAATGATTTCCACATGGTTTCCCGGAGTCGGTTTGCCCATGGAGCCCAGCTTGATCTCCATCCCTTTTGTAACACCCACCAACAAGGTATTTTCGGTTTGTCCATATCCATCCCGGACTTCAATATGAAAATGATTTTTGAAGACCTCGAATACTTTTTGGTTGAGGGGCTCACCAGCCGATACTGCGCTATGAAGGTGTGAAAGATCATAATCATCAAGATTATCCACCTTGGCCATCAGACGGTACTCGGTCGGTGTGCAGCATAACGCATTCACCTTGTAATCCTGTAGCAGCTGAAGGTATTTCTTCGCCTCGAATTTCCCATGATAGGCCAGACCTGTCGCTCCCGTACCCAGAACCGCCAGGAAAGGACTCCAAATCCACTTTTGCCAACCTGGACCGGCCGTGGCCCAAACGACATCCCCTTCACTGATTCCGAGCCAGTTTGCAGCTGATGTTTTCAGATGGGCATAAGCCCAGCCATGTGTATGGACGACCCCTTTAGGATTTCCTGTCGTTCCGGAAGTGTAAGATAAGAAGGCCATATCCTCACTCTTCGTCGCAACCATTTCCAGCTGATCCGATTCGGCAGCGGCAAGCTCATCCAAATCCAGCCAACTTTCCACCGGCTTACCGATTGAGAATTTCAGAAGGCCAGCCGCACCATCGACCTCATTCAGTTCAGAAGTATATTCATGATAACTGATTATCCCTTTGACATCACCGTGGCCAATCCGATACTCCAAGTCCTTTGCACGCAGCATCTCCGAGCAAGGGATGACGATCATGCCTATTTTCAATGCGGCTAAATACACCTGGTAAGCCTCTACCAAGCGAGGAATGATGATCAGGACGGTATCTCCTTTTCCCAGCCCTTCCTTCTTGAAGGCATTTCCGATTCTATTTGCACGTTTAATTAATTTTTCATATGTAAGTTGTTTTTTTTCTCCGGCTTCGTTCTCCCAAAGAACAGCAACTTTTTCTGGTTTTTTTGCAAAACGTTCCATCTCACTCACTAAGTTGTACTGTTCCGGAGCTAATAAATCTTCACGTTTCATTTTCTTCCCCTCCAATTATGAACTCTTAGTACCTACTCATTATACAAGATACTGCTCCTACATATCCATGTATTTTTACAAATAAAAAAGAGATCAGGTTCGATACCCGTTCTCTTTATCCTGTATCTGCCTAACACTCATTTTTTTCGGCCGTTCACGACACTAATTTGGCTTAACACTCGCTTTTTTCGGCCGTTCATGCCATTATTTCGGCCGTTCACCACATTTTTTCGGCCTACCTCTCGCTTTTTTCGGCCGTTCACCACTTTAATTCGGCCTACCTCCCGCTTTTTTCGGCCGTTCACCACGTTATTTCGGCCTACCACCACTTTTTCGGCCGTTCACGCCATTTATTCGGCCTACCTCTCGATTTTTTCGGCCGTTCACCACATTTTTTCGGCCTACCTCCCGCTTTTTTCGGCCGTTCACCTCATTATTTCGGCCTACCTCTCGATTTTTTCGGCAGCACACGAATTGGAGACAAACAGAAGAGAGCGGGTTCAGAACCCGCTCTCTGTAGCCATTTTTATGAAATTATCTTTTGTACCCTCCGCCTAATTGTTGTTCAGCCATTTGAACAAGGCGTTTTGTAATTTCTCCACCTACTGATCCGTTAGCGCGAGCAGTTGTGTCTGCACCAAGTTGTACGCCGAATTCAGAAGCGATTTCATATTTCATTTGTTCTAGAGCTTGTTCCACTCCAGGTACCAATAATTCGTTTGAGCTGTTGTTGTTTGCCATGTGTTTTTCACCTCCTTGTGATTATAGAGTGTGTTAAAACACATGGCTTCATTCGCACTATTTTATTGGTAATTACAGGATATTAAAATAAGTCTTCCATGGCTTCTTTATTATCGAATGTCTGCCCCGGTTTGATGGTCAAGATTTCGGTTTCGGAGACCGCTTTTTCAATCAAGGAGTCGAAGTCAACGAAGCTTTCATAGTAATTGACCTTTTCACGTTTCGGTTTCGTTTTTGGACTTGCCGGCGTGAATACTGTACAGCAATCTTCATAGGGGAGATTGGATATTTCAAACGTATCGAGCTCCCTGGCAATTTTGATGATCTCGGTTTTATCCATTGTGATAAGCGGACGCAAAATCGGTGTATTCGTCACTTCATTGATGGCGAACATGCTGCTCATCGTCTGGCTCGCCACCTGGCCTAGGCTTTCGCCGGTGATAAGTGCCATGGCTTCCTCTTTTTCACGGATTTTATCGGCGACCCGCATCATCAAGCGGCGAGTTGTGGTCATCGAGTAGTTTTCCGGAATCTGTTTTTGAATCAGTAATTGAATTTCCGTGAATGGCACGATATGCACTTTCATGCTTCCATTTATTTCAGCAAGCTTGCCAGCCAGGTCAATGACCTTTTGCTTGGACCGTTCACTTGTGAAAGGCGGACTGTAAAAATGGATCGCTTCGACATCCAACCCGCGTTTCATTGAAAGGAATCCGGCAACAGGGCTATCGATTCCGCCTGAAAGCATCAGCATCGCCTTCCCGCTCGAACCGAAGGGAAGCCCTCCGGCGCCTTGGATGATTTCACCCGTCATATATACAGCCTCACGTCTCACTTCAACCAGCAGGTTCAAATCTGGATTCTTCACATCCACTTTGACATCTTCCGTATTTCGAAGCAAATGCCCGCCAAGCGCCCTGTTAATCTCATCGGTGTTATAGGGGAAATCCTTGTCGGCACGTTTCGTCGTGATTTTGAATGTGCTGACCTCTTCAGAAGTTTGATTAAGGTAATACAGCGCTGCCGTTTTCATCACTTCCAGGTCACGCTCGATTTTTATCGCTGGACTTAAAGACTGGATGCCAAAAATGCCTTTTAACCGTTCGATGACAGGCTTATGGTCCACCCCGTTCAGAAGGACGTACATCCGCTCTCGGTTTGCCGTAAGCACAACACCTTCGATATCCTTTAAACTCCAGCGGATATGTGCCTTCATTTTATCTACAAAGCCTTTACGGTTTCTTTTTTTCGTGGAGATTTCTCCATAGCGGATAATTATATGATCAAATTTCATTTCGCAACCCTCATTATTTTTTCTAAATTAGCGACAATTTTCTGTATCGCCGCCAGAACTTGCTTGGCTTCATCCAGCTCATTTCCATAAGTAGTGCTGATACGGAGGACGCTCTCGGAACGAGCTTGGTCATGGAACATTGCATCCACCGTTTTGCTAACCGTCCTTTTTTTCGAAGAACAGGCACTCGTCGTCGAAACAAAGATTCCATCCGATTCGAGAGCGTGCAACAATACCTCTGATTTAAGCAGCGGTACGGAAAAATTCAATATATGGGGCGCGCCCTCCGAAGGGCTGTTGACCAGCACCCCTTCCATGTCCGATAACCCTTTGTATAAGTAGTTTTTAATTTGTTCAAGCTTATCATGATACAGCAATTGATTGTTCATACTAATACGAAAAGCTTTGGAAAGGGCGACAATCCCCGCGACATTTTCGGTGCCGCTCCTGATTTGCGTTTCTTGGTTGCCCCCGTGAAACAGCGGGTCTATCCGAACGCCGTCACGAACGTAAAGGAAGCCGGTCCCCTTCAAGCCGTGGATTTTGTGACCGGAAAAGGTGCATAAATCAACATGGGCTTCGCGTAATGATAAAGGAACCTTGCCTGCTCCCTGCACGTTATCGACATGAAAAAGCACGTGCGGGTACTGCCTAAGCCAATTCCCTATTTCAGCAATCGGTTGTATCGAGCCTACCTCATTATTGACATGCATGACGGAAACCAATATGGTATCGTCCCTCAATGCACCTTTAAGGTCATTCATTTCAATCTGCCCGTATTCGTTAACAGGTAGAATCGTGATTTCAAAGCCCGATTTCGTCAATGATTGACACGCATCTTCGACAGATGGATGCTCAATTGCCGTCGTGATGATGTGTTTGCCCCGTTTCATCTGAGATTGGGCTGCACCTTTAATGGCGAGATTATTCCCTTCCGTCCCCCCGGAAGTGAAATATATTTCCGAGCCTTTTACCTTCAATAAATCAGCAACCTGCTTTCGTGCTGCCGCCAGAAGTTTTTCGGCTTGGACCCCAAGCCCGTGCAGCGAGGATGGATTGCCGAAATAATCAGAAGATATCTTCATGAATGATTCGATCACTTCCGGATATGGTTTGGTTGTTGCACTATTGTCAAAATAAATCATGGGTTCACCTTCCATGTTTTGTATCTATGATGGTCATTCTTTTACATATAATTTTAATCGTTGCTGTTGCAACTACTAATATTAACATAATTGAATTTGAAAGAGAATGTAAATCAATGGTCCTGGTTTGAAAGAACACGCAATAAGTGGATAATCTGCCATAGCCATAGCCGATCGTGTCCCAAATAAAAAAACCCGCCATGGCGGGTTTTAAGATAGGACTTCTTCGATATTCGCCCCAATTTTCCGTAAGCTGCCGGGGTCGACCTTTTCAATCGCCGTGGCTGCCGTTTCCAATGCAGCTTGATATTCATAGCTGCGGAATTTCGCCTCTGCTTCCCTAAGGCTGTCGGCAACCGTATCATGACTGCTCCGATAACGGTTTCCGAATTGAATTACCTTTTCGGCCAAATACATATGCTCGATCAATTCATGTGCCTTTTCGTAGACCTTATGCACCTGTTGAACCGCTTTTTCTAAATAAATATACACAGCGGCCATATCAAGAGGCTTTTCTTCCAGTTTATTTTGAACGTCCTCGATGCTTTCCTTGGCATCCTGGAGCACAGCTTTATATTCTTCAGGCAGCCCAGGGATATTGCTTTTGGAAATTAAACGGCCCGTATCGACCAGTTTGCGCTTCAGTTCAGCCAATGAATCCCTCGCGTCCATTTCATCTTTCCGCAACGCCTGTAATTTAACGGTAAAGTCTTTCTGATTCTCCTGTAGTTCTTTCAGCTGTGCTGAAAGCCCCTGCATCTCTTCACTGATTAAAGAGCTTGCCATCACATTATCCTCCATTTTCAAAACAAGCAATTGATGGCGTTTCGAAATCTGGGCAATCTGCTTTTCCATTTTCCGCTGTGCATCGAGCTCATTTTCAGTCAGATGATAGGTGTGCTGGACATGTATCGTTTCGACTTTAAGTTTATCATTTTCATATTCAAGGTCACTTATCGTTTTCCTGAGGACTTCATCATTTTTCAAGATATACTGTTTGGAGAGCACCTCTTTTTCCAGAAGGTCATACAGTACATCGATGCTTTCATGCATATCTTTGATGCCTTTTTCGACCGTTTCCGTTTCGGCATTTTCCAATTGCGTTTTATAAAGCGCCAGTTCCTCCTCAAGCCTTGATATTTCCTGCTGAAAATGGATATGGCTCAACAGGTAACCCTGTCCCGACATCTCCTCATACCCATCCTTTAATTCATTGATTTGGGCGTGCAGCTCGGATTGGCTGTCAACCAATAACTTTGGAAGCATCTCCATTTTGACGGCCAGGACAGAAAGCTTATCCTTTATCGAAAGAACAAGCTCCCTCGCATTCAAGTAGTTCCCGTTTTCCGTTTCTTCTTCATACTTTTGCAGGACCTGCAATACTTCATCAAGGGAGCCTTCCAGCTTATCCGCCGCTTTCCCATAATTGTGTCTATGTGCAAGCAATGATTTCTTCAGTTGGCGGTAGGATTCTTTAATATCCTCGATTTCCAAGCGATTTTTCTCTTCACTGCCTACGAGTTCATTCAATTCATATAAGATCTTTTTGATCATTTCTTCAATTTCATTCAGCATGACGGTAATTTTGTGCTGTACCTCTTTCGAACGGCTGAACCGGTACTTATCGACAAACTCCTCTGCATCGAATAAAAGCTCTTCGACTTTCGGCATATGGTCCGTAATGATCGCGTCCCATTCGATACGCCAGTTTTCGAACATCTCCTCCGTTTCACCAGTCATGTTCAATTGTTTGACTTTAGAAAGCTCTTCCAGCACGGGGCGGTGCATGATGCTTATTTTCCAGGTTTCCAGTCGATCGATTTCTTTAAAATATCTCTTTTTGAAAAAATAACCCCAAATGATGAAAATCAAAATTAATACAATTACCCCAAGTATGTACTCCATGCTAGGCCCCCTGTTCTAGTCCTTACAGTCTTGCTCTATTATATATCAATTTTTAAAATGTTAAATTTAATGCTTTTATGATACCATGTTAGCAATAATTTTTGATGAGAAAAATGATTTTTTTGTAGAAAATTGCTACAAATACCTGTTTTTTGGGAGGGAATGGCCTTGAAAGCTGATAGTCACGTGCATACTCCGTTTTGCCCTCACGGCTCTACGGATACTTTCGATGAATATATTACGCGGGGAATCGAGCTGGGATTAAAGGAAATCACATTTACGGAGCACGCACCCTTACCTAGGGATTTCCAAGACCCGACACCTGAAAAAGACAGTGGCATGGACGCTGCCCTGCTCCTCGATTACCTTCAGGAGCTCCGCGTGTTGAAGGAACGCCATAAAGACAAAATCTTGATCAAAATCGGACTGGAAGTCGACTTTATCGAGGGCCATGAGAAAGCAACAAAGGAATTCCTCGATGAAATCGGGGAGTTCCTGGACGATAGCATACTTTCCGTCCACTTCATCAAGAATCACGAGAATTGGCACTGCATCGATTTCAGTGCAGATGAGTTTGGTCAGATCGCTAAAACACTAGGATCCGTCGAAGCGCTATATGCCAAATACTATGATACATTAGAAAAATCGATTGAAGCTGATTTAGGCATATATAAGCCGAAACGGATCGGACATATCACCCTGGTCCATAAATTCCAGCAGCGCTATCCATCCGCATTGAATTTTGACGAGCGTGTATACAGGGTGCTGGATTTGATCAAGAAAGAAAACTACCAATTGGATTATAATGGCGCCGGGCTTGTTAAACCGCTATGCGGCGAACCGTATCCGCCGGAACGGTTTGCCAGACGCGCCATGGCTCTCGGCATTCCGCTCGTTTATGGATCCGATGCCCATCAGGCCCAAGATTTGGGGCAGGGCTACCAGGCATTGATTTCCGAGTTCAATGGGTAACTTCAGGCCCGCCCCGCCAACTGTGGCTCGAGGTCCTTTGCAATGAAAAGGGTATCCTGAAGGAACCGTCCCACTTCATTCGCATAAATATTCGTGTAATAGGCTTCCTGCGGAAACACATGAAGCACATCCATCGCATAATGGGTATGCAGGACAGGCGCCGTAAGCAGGCCCTTCAGCTGCAGCAAATACATCGGGATTGAAACCGAGTGGAAGCTCCTGTTCTTGATTCCCTGTTCCAAAATATATTGAAAATAAGACTTTTCTTTTGTAAAATAAGTCGAATGAATTTCCCGGTTTAAATTGGAATCGAGTGAGGATTCCCCATATATGAACCGTGCAGCCAAGAAGTTTTCCCTCTGGAAGGCGAGAATGCCCTTCACCAGGTTCAGCAAGCATTGCTGCGGTCCTTTAAGGTCAAGAAGGGTCATGTTCGTCTCAAGGACCAGGATATAGTCTTCTAAATAAGAAGTGAAACAGAATTCCAGCAGCCCCTGCTTATTTTTGAAATAGTAGGCAATATTTGCAGCGTTCACTTTCGCTTTATTGGCAATATCCCGGATTGAAGTCGCATGGTAACCTTTCAAATGAAATAAATGCAGGGCAGCTTCGACAATGGCTTGTTTCGTTGGCGTTTGGCGATTCATTCAGGCAATCCCTCGCTTTCTTTGAGACAAGTCTTGTGGACTAATTTCTGCACGAATGAAGCTGAATCCTTTAGTTAGTTCTCGACAATTTCCCAACAATCAAGCAACATGGCTAGAATGTGCTGTAAAAATATGCGGAAGACAGGTGAACGCTTTTGTTTAATGTCGAAATGTATCAAGGAAAAAAAGAAAAAAACTATGAACTGGTCCAAAAACAACTTTCCGCCTTAATTGAAGATGAAACGAACCGGATTGCCAATTTAAGCAATGCGGCGGCTTTACTGAATCAGTTTCTAGATGAGATCAATTGGGTCGGCTTCTATCTATACGAAGAAGGCCAATTGATATTAGGACCATTCCAAGGGCTTCCGGCATGTGTCCGCATCCCAATGGGCAGGGGCGTATGCGGAACATCCGCGGCCACTGCAAAAACCTTGCGCATCGAGGACGTCCATCAATTCCCTGGACATATTGCCTGTGATGCAGCATCGCGATCTGAAATTGTCATTCCTCTCATGCAGGAAGGCAATTTGATTGGTGTGCTCGATATCGACAGCCCGATCACGAACAGATTTGACGAAATTGATCAGCAGGGACTCGAGAAGTTCGCTGAGATTCTTTCCAAGCATTTATAACATGAAAGGGAGCGGCTCATGCAAGCTGCTCCCTTTTTTCATTGCAGGACTCCATGCACATGCACCCGGTCCTTGCCTGAATTCTTCGCGCTATATAACGCCTCATCGGCCCTTTTGACGATTTCATTGACACTATCCTGACACCCTTTCCCCCAATGGGACACGCCTGCCGAGATCGTCACACCTGGATCGGAAATATCCCTCACTTTATCCTTCAGCCGTTCGGCAATTAGAATGCCCGTTTCCAAAGATTCACATGGCAAGTAGATAGCAAGCTCTTCCCCGCCCCACCTTGCCCCTATATCATGATCACGAATATTATGCAGGAGAAGGTTCGCCACTTTGATCAAAATTTCATCGCCAACCTGATGACCGTATGTATCATTTATACTTTTGAAGTTATCGATATCGATCATGATGAATGCTCCCCCTTCATCCTTTTCCATTGATCTAGACATTTTTTCATCAAGGAATCCCCTGGAATACAGCTGTGTCAGATGATCGGTAATGACCATTTTTTCAAGTTCTTCCCGCAGAATCGAATTGGCCATCGCCATGCTGGAGTGATGGATGAGGGATTGCAGCAACTTGAACATTTCGAACGAAAAGAAATAGGCCTCCGTATGGAGGATGACGGCGAAGCCCTTGATTTCATCCCCTTCCATCATCGGGACGGCCATCAGGGAACGATACCGTATCTCTGCATCCGGGAGATGCACCCTTAGATCACCGATGAAAAGCGATTCCTTCTCACTCCCGAGCCTATCGATCAGGAATGAGACATAAAGACCCGCTTCCCCTGAATCAAAAAAATCCGAGCTGCCAGAGAGGATTGCCCCCGCGTCATCCAGATCAAGCGTCAAAAAGCCAACTTGTTCCGCATGAAAGGATGTGATGATCTGCCGCTTCATATATTCCATCGTTTCATCCAGGCGCAGATTGGAATTCAAATGGCGGGATATCTCATTTATAAGCTGCAGGTCCGCAACAAGCCGTTTGGATTGTTGATACAGCTGGGCGTTCTCCAAGGCGCTCCCGGCCGTATTGGCAAGCAATGATATGAACTCGATTTCCTGCTTCGGGAAAGTGAGGGTTTTAGGAGCAATGACCTGAAGCACTCCATAGACTCCCTGTTTCCCCTTTAATGGTGCATATAGAATGGATTGATTTTCGGAAGGCTGATCTTCGAATTCCATATTGCCCGATACATAGGCTTGCAAAGCGGCCACATTATCACTATCATATTCGAGTTCCTTGATCGGCAAGTTTTCATGACCGTCATGATCATGCGAAAGTAACAGGAAATACTCGAATGTCGGATACACGGTATGTAAAGTAGCGATGATCTCCCCCAATACCGCATCCCTGCTCATGGAAGAATGGAACTTTTCTGTAACCTTGAAAAGTTGTTTATACCGCCTTTCATCGTCCGATATCTTTGAAATGGATAAAGCGGTTTTCAAGATGATCGTGAATTCATTAGCAAAGATGGAGCCTTCCTCCAACGTCAGGCTGGAAAGAGCGCTGGCTTCCCGTTCTTTAAATGCCGTCACGCCAATCACCTTCCCGTTATCCCAAAGGGGGATGGCGACATGAATATCCAGGGCTCCCGCTTGCATGCGGACCATTCCATCCCCATCACCAACTTGTTCTCTCCATAATAATTGAATATAATCCTGAACAGGGGCTTCCATGATATAGTCGTGAAGGCTTCCAGTCGAGGCTTCTTTATAGAATTGCTGTTTCCACTCATCGAATTTAAAGAACGTGACCTCTTCCATCTCCAGCAATTCTTTTGTATCCAATAAAAAGGTCTCCAAAAACGTCGCGTCATGAAGTTCATCTTTTCTATTTTGCATGTGTTGAAAGAAGAGCATCCTTAATTGATTTAATATCTGAGCTGTTTTATTCTTCATCTTTATCATCCCTATATTACAGCCTATTTTTTTGAGAGAACCTGAGATTTCATCATATCCGAAAGTTGAATCGATGCAAAGAAACCGGGATCAGACCATGCAAATAACATATAATTAGGGCTCCCAATGAAAAGGGAAAACCACCCATGAAATTATGTTTTATACTCATTATTTCATTATAACGCTCACTATGAAAAATTCCTCCCTAATAATAGTATTTTTTAAATATTTTGTCTTTCCACCTTCTTCGGTTCACTTTCCCGCTTCTTTAATTAATCGCCGATACCCTTGACTCATTGAGCAGAATATTATACAATACTCCTTGTGTAAAATATTGCAGCCTATGTGACAGCTTTTATGTTCTCATTTTGTTCCTCCTTACAGAGGTGTATCTCGTAACTCTCTGCTGCTAGGGCGAAGGTACATGAAAACAAAATGGTCATGATCGTCCATTCACACGGTTTTTATTTTACCAAAATAAAAACATTTAAAGGAGGAGTCATCCTATGGCTCGTTATACTGGCCCAAGCTGGAAACTATCCCGTCGTTTAGGAATTTCCCTAACAGGTACTGGTAAAGAATTAGAAAAACGCCCTTATGCTCCAGGACAACATGGTCCTAACCAACGTAGAAAAATTTCTGAATACGGAATGCAACTACAAGAGAAACAAAAACTTCGTCACATGTACGGAATCACTGAACGTCAATTCCGTTCAATGTTCGACCGTGCTGGCAAAATCAAAGGTGTTCATGGTGAAAACTTCATGGTTCTTCTTGAATCACGTCTTGACAACCTAGTTTACCGTCTTGGTTTAGCTCGTACACGTCGTCAAGCACGTCAACTTGTTAACCACGGTCACATCATTGTAGACGGACGTCGCGTAGACATCCCTTCTTACAAAGTGTCCCTTGGACAAACAATCGCAGTTCGTGAAAAATCACGCAACTTCTCAATCATCAAAGAATCAGTTGAAGCAACTAACTTCGTACCTGATTTCCTTACTTTCGATGCTGAGAAATTAGAAGGTACTTTCACTCGTTTACCAGAACGTTCTGAATTGCCTGCTGAAATTAACGAAGCGCTTATCGTTGAGTTCTACTCTCGTTAATACTTTGTTAACTTTAAAAACCCTAGAAACATTGATTTCAATGTTTCTAGGGTTTTTTTCTTGTTCTCCTGAATTTTCGTTCTCTTGGAATGGAGGACGTTTTTTAGATAGGCTGTTTTTTCGCATAGATTGTTCATCCACCAAGCTATGCGGCGCGGTTGATTGGAGCGGAAATCAACCGTTCTGCACTTGCGCAGTGAAGCCCGGCTGTCACTCAGCCGGGCTTCCCTACACTTATTTCACTAATGTATATTTCTTCTTGCCGCGGCGAACGAGGATGAACTCTCCCTCGATCTTGGCAGCTTCCGTCACGACATACTGCAGATCCGTCACTTTTTCTCCATTGATGGAGATGGCACCGTTTTGGATATCTTCACGGGCTTGGCGCTTCGATGGGGAGATTTTCGCTTCGACGATCAACTCGACCAGACCGATATCTTCCTTGCTTTCACGTTCAAAGCTAGGGACATCTTTAAAGCCCAGCTTGATTTCCGCTGCAGTTAAATTCTTCACCTCACCGCTGAATAGCGCAGCAGAGATTTTGATTGCTTGATCAAGGGTTTCTTGACCATGAATCAAACGGGTCATCTCTTCGCCCAACGTTTTTTGCGCTTTGCGAAGATGCGGTTCAGACTGTACGGATTGCTCTAGCTCTTCAATCGTTTCACGAGATAGGAATGTGAAGAATTTCAAGTATTTCACGACATCGGCATCAGCTGTATTGATCCAGAACTGGTAAAACTCGTACGGGGTTGTCTTTTCCGGATCAAGCCAGATCGCTCCGCCTTCCGTTTTACCGAATTTCGTACCATCCGCTTTCGTTACGAGCGGAATCGTCATACCGTATGCTTTTGCTTCCTCATCATTCGATTTCCGAATCACTTCAAGTCCTGTCGTAATATTGCCCCATTGGTCACTTCCGCCAATTTGTAATTTACAGTTGTAATTGCTGTATAAATGCCCGAAATCAATTCCTTGTAAAAGCGTATACGTGAATTCAGTAAAGGAAATCCCCGTGTCCAGGCGCGAAGCAACTGTATCCTTTGCCAAAATGTAGTTAATGCCAATGTATTTCCCATAATCACGCAAGAAGGTGACGAGATCGATTTTACCCAACCAGTCATAGTTATTGACCATGACTGCACCATTTTCGCCCTCGAATTCAAAAATATGTGATAGCTGCCCTTTGATGCAGTCGGCATTATAAAGAACTTTTTCCAGCGTTTGCAGCTGGCGTTCCTCCTTTTTACCACTCGGATCACCGATAAGTCCAGTCGCGCCGCCAACTAGCACAAGAGGACGATGGCCGTGCTGCTGGAAACGGCGCAATGTCAAGAATGGCAGCAGATGTCCGATGTGCATACTATCGGCAGTCGGATCTACACCGCAGTATAAAGAAATTTTCTCTTTTTCTAATAGGTCTTTAAAGCCCTTTTCGTCCGTTTGTTGATAAATAATCCCTCTCCATTCGAGGTCTTTAAGCAATTCCATGTAATATTCCTCCTCCATCTATAGAAAGCCTCCGCAAAAAGCACACAAAAACGCCCCTTCATAAATATGAAGGGACGAATAAATTCGCGGTACCACCCAACTTGAGGACATACTATGCCCTCCGCTCTAAAACGAATAACGGTCGTCAACCGTTCCCTGCTACTATCATTTCACAGCAAATGCTCCAGGAAGTAATTCATCAAACCATTTGTACCGATTTCCACTAACCACCGGCTCTCTAAAACAGGGATAGTTTGACTACTGGGTCCTATCATCGCGATCAATTCATTCTTTTATTGTTGTTAATAAACTTTTATCATACATAAGATTGCTTGTCAACATTACCCTTACAGATTCTAGAAAAATAAGAAAGATGACCTTTCGCCTACTTGTTATATGCTATAATATATGTGATTTCAGGGGGTATGATACGATGAATAATATTCAAAAAGATAGATTACGGACGGCATGGAAGCAGCTGACCCGTTTTTTCCGAAATGAAAAGACACAAAAAAATGCGCGGGTCACCTACCAGGTCTTTTGGAATTTAACGCTGATCCTCATTATTGTCGGGATTCTAGGATTCTCATTCGCCGGCGGCGTTGGAGCCGGCTATTTCGCTGCCCTCGTCAAAGATGAGCCGGTACGCTCAAAAGAAGATCTAAAAAAAGACATCTACAATTATGAAGAGACCTCTGAGGTATACTTTGCCAATGATGTGTATTTGGGCAAGCTTAAGAGCGATCTCGAGCGTGAAGAAGTGTCAATCGATAAAGTTTCCAAGTATCTTCAAAATGCGGTCATCGCCACAGAAGATGAATATTTTTACGAACATGACGGAGTTGTCCCGAAAGCGATCCTGCGTGCCATTTACCAGGAATTCTCCAATGCATCCGTCCAATCGGGAGGAAGCACATTAACGCAGCAGCTCATCAAAAACCAGGTGCTGACAAACGAAGTGTCGTTTGATCGGAAGGCAAAGGAAATCCTGCTTGCACTCCGGGTAGAGAAATTCTTTGAAAAAAAAGAGATTTTGGAAACTTACCTAAACGTCTCCACATTGGGAAGAAACTCTTCCGGTCGGAACATTGCTGGTGTCGAGTCGGCTGCTGAAGGTATTTTTGGCGTGGAGGCCAAGGACCTGACACTGCCCCAATCCGCGTTTATCGCCGGATTGCCGCAAAGTCCATTCGGTTACACACCATATACGCAGCAAGGAAAATTGAAAGATAATCAACAGCCTGGCATCAACAGGATGAAAACCGTTTTAAAACGGATGTACAGTAACGGATACATAACAAAGGACGAGTATGATAAAGCAAAAGCATACGACATAACCAAAGACTTTATCGGAAAATCGGAGATGCCATCGGAGAAGTATCCATGGCTCACCTATGAAATTGAAAAACGCTCCATTGAAATCCTTTCTGTCAATCTAGCAAAAGAAGATGGATATGAAGAAAAGGATTTAGAGGATGATGATCTAAAAGCGCAATATGTAGCCCTTGCCGATCGTAAGCTGCGACAAAATGGCTATAAAATTTATACGACCGTCAACAAAAAGATTTATGACAAAATGCAGGAAGTAACGAAAAACTATCCGAACTTCGGATACGATAAACCGACGCAGGTCGTCGACCCGGATACGAAGGAAACGAAAACCGTCAGCCAGCCCGTGGAGGCCGGAGCGATCCTGATCGAGAATAAAACAGGGAAAATCATCAGTTTCGTTGGCGGCCGCGATTTCAAGCGGGAACAGACGAACCATGCGACCGCATCATTGCGCTCAAACGGTTCAACGATGAAGCCATTGCTTGTATATGGCCCAGGGATCGAGCTAGGCAAGATCTCGCCTGGCAGCGTATCGGCCAACGTGCCGATTTCCATTGGATCTTGGAGTCCCGGGAACTATGGCGGCGGCAGCTATACGGGCGTATCGACTGCCCGCGAGGCCCTGAAGAAGTCCTACAATATCCCGGCAGCGCTCTTTTACAAAAAGATAATCAACTTGAGACCTGCTTCGTATTTGGAGAAAATGGGCTTCTCCACCGTGACGAAAGGCGATTACTCCAACCTGTCCACGTCATTGGGTGCCATGGACAGAGGTGTAACCGTTGAAGAAAACGTCAATGCGTTTGGCACTTTTGCCAATTCAGGGGAATTCATCGATGCTTATATGATCGATAAAATCGTTTCGAAGGATGGCAAGGTCATCTATCAGCATAAAGTGAAACCAGTGGATGTTTTCTCTCCACAAGCCGCTTACCTGACGCTTGACATGATGCGTGATGTCGTAAACAGCGGGACGGCGGCGTCGGTCAGGAACCGCCTGGCCTTCTCAAGCGATTGGGCCGGGAAAACCGGTACTTCACAAAATTATTGGGACGCTTGGTTCGTAGCCACCAATCCGAATGTATCGTTCGGGACATGGCTCGGTTATGACAAGCCAAAATCCTTGCAAGGCAACTATAACGGACTTGAATACAATAAACGGAATATATATTATTGGGCCGATCTGATCAACGCGGCCTACAAAGTCGAACCGAAACTCATCGATCCCGATAAACGGTTCCAAATGCCTGGCGGAATCGTCAGCCGTTCCTTCTGCGGCGTTTCCGGACTGCTGCCTTCAAGTTCGTGCCAAAAGGCCGGACTTGTCAAGTCGGATTTATTCATCGCCAAGTACGCACCATCCAAGGCGGATAATAGTTTCATAGACGGACAATATGTTTCAGTCGGAAGCAAGCGCTACGCCGCCCTTCCGCAAACACCTGGCGAATTCACGAGCGGCGGGTTCATGCTCAACCCAGATTCGTTTGCAGATATCGGTTTGCAGTATGTGATCGATCCGGGCGCCATCATTCCTGGCGGCGAGGAAAAGGGGGAAGTCGTCGCTACGAAAGCGAAATTGAATGATAATGGCAAAGCGCCCGCCCCCCTTTCCATCTCCATGAGCAGCGATAAGATCACTTGGGGGCTGCATCCTGAAGGGGATGTCGTCGGCTATCGTGTCTATAAGGACGGGAAAAAAGTGGCGAGCATCAATGCTGGTGCAGAGCTTGTTTATAAAGTCGGCTCAGGCGGCTCCTATTACGTAACCGCCGTTGACATAGTCGGGAAAGAATCGTCTCCATCGCAACATGTCGAAAGCGGCGCTAAAAAGGCAAGCAAAGAAGATTCGACCAAAAATAAAGACGATAGCAAAAAAGATAACATTGCAAACGAAGATAAAAAAACGGAAGCAAAAGAAGAAACTCGCACATCAGGTCAAGATAAGGCCAAAGATTCTGATACACAGCAAGAACAAGATAAAAACAAAGATCAGGATCAAGACGAAGATGATGCAGATAAAGAGGATACAAAGACCGACAAGAATAAAGACACGGTCAATGATAAAGACAAAGAATCCAACAACGCGGAAGAAGAGGAAGAATGATTCTTTTCGTAAAACAGGCTGGCGGGATCAAACCGCCAGCCTGTTTTTTCCTATCAAACGACATAAAAGGCATCCATGCGCTGAACATGGATGCCTTTTTACATGTTATTTACAATCAATCCTCCATCGATGATAGATCGCCAGTTGGCAAATCCAGTTCCCAGGCTTTTAAGACGCGGCGCATGATTTTACCGCTTCTCGTTTTCGGAAGCTTGTCCCTGAATTCAATCTCACGCGGCGCGGCATGCGCTGCAAGACCATTTTTTACAAATTGGCGGATTTCCTCAATCAAGGCATCGTTTGCATCGTATCCGTCACGAAGGGCGATAAACGCTTTGATGATTTCCCCGCGGACTGGATCGGGCTTCCCGATGACCCCCGCTTCAGCTACGGCCGGATGCTCGACCAGCTTGCTTTCCACCTCGAACGGCCCCACTCGTTCCCCTGCCGTCATGATGACATCATCAACCCGGCCTTGGAACCAGAAATACCCCTCTTCATCCATATAAGCGGAATCCCCGGAAACATACCAATCGCCAGGCATGAAGTAAGATTCATATTTTGCTTGATTATTCCAGACAGTCTTCATCATGGAAGGCCAGCCTTTCTTGATGGCCAGGTTCCCCATTCGGTGCGGCGGAAGTTCATTGCCTTGATCATCCACTATCGCCGCTTTCACGCCAGGTATCGGTTTTCCCATCGAGCCCGGCTTGATTTCCAGGCAAGGATAATTGCAGATGACCTGTGCTCCCGTCTCCGTCATCCACCATGTATCATGGATGCGATGATTGAAAACCTTCATTCCCCAGCGGACCACCTCAGGATTCAATGGCTCGCCGACACTCAGGATATGGCGGAGGGAACTCAAATCGAAACGTTTAACGATTTCGTCACCTGCCCCCATCAGCATCCTGAAGGCAGTCGGTGCACTGTACCAAACCGTGACACCAAAATCCTGCAAGGTTTTGTACCAGGATTCAGGCTTGAATCGCCCGCCTACAATGACATTCGAGGTTCCTGTAAGCCATGGTCCGAAAATGCCGTAAGACGTCCCAGTCACCCATCCAGGATCGGCTGTGCACCAATACACATCCTCCTCCTGCAGATCCAGGACCCATCTTGCCGTTTGGTAATGCTGTACCATCGCATTATGAACGTGAAGCACGCCTTTAGGCTTCCCTGTGGAACCGGATGTATAGTGCAAGATCAATCCGTCATTCCGATCCACCCATTCAATGTCGAATTTGGTGTCGGCTTCTTTTAGCTTTTTATTGAAGTGATGATACTTTCCCTCTTCTTTTATATTCTCGCCCACTAGGAAAATATGTTTCAAATGGGGCAATTCATCGACCGGGACGCGCGGCAGAAGTTCCGGGGTCGTAACGAGGACACTTGCTTCACTATCTTCGAGACGGTCCCTTACCGCGCCTTCCATGAAGGCCTCGAACAACGGTCCGACCACCGCTCCCGTTTTAATCGCACCCAGCAAGGCAAAGTAAAGCTCCGGGGAGCGTGGCATGAAGATGAAGACACGATCTCCTTTTTCGACAGAGGCAATGTCCTTGAACACATTGGCCGCTTGGTTCGTATAATCCTTCATTTCCTTGAATGTATATTTTTCCTTTCTTTTATCGTCTTTATAATAAAGGGCTATTTTGTTTTTTCTGTATGTTTCGGCATGGCGGTCAATGGCTTCATATGCCAGATTCACCTTACCGGTTTCGGACCAGGAGAATTCCTTTTCCGCCTCGGACCAGTCAAACCCCTTGTATGTTTCATCGTAATTCTTTAGATTGAACTTACCTTCCACTACTGGCAACGCTTTCACATTCATACGACAAACTCCCCCTTTTTTCGGCTCTATATGCTCATTATAGTATAAAGGAATAATTATCTCAATTTTTAAAATACTAGCCGTTTCCATAATAGGGAAAATGAATGGTTGATAAAGCATTGAAATCGCCTGCACTATATTGTTATCGGGAAGACAGGTATAATGATGCTAACAGGAAAATGTGCTGTGGCAAAAGAATGATATTCGCCTTGAACTTTCTGAATTAAGCTATGTATAATTTAAGGTATACTTCCATTTGCTCGGTTTTCAAGCAGCGCGCCTTATCCTTCGCAAACGAAGTGTATAAGAGTACTATTTTACAAGGATGGTGAAAGAATGGAATATAACAAGACCTTTTATGCCAAGGAACTGCAGACATTAAGTGGAACCCTCATCATCGAGGGGCCGTTGGATGGGGAACGGATGTCGGCTTATGAGTTTCATGAAGACTTGGTCGCCTTTCGTCCGCCTGCTTTGCAGCATAAAGCGTTAATAGAGATTGCAGACTTGCCTGAAGGCAGGATCTTCATCGCACGTAAACAAGAAACCATCGTTGGTTATGTAACCTATTTATATCCGGATCCGTTGGAACGATGGTCGGAAATCGAGATGAAGGACCTGATTGAGCTAGGGGCAATCGAGGTCATCCCTGAATACCGGGGTGCCTCCGTCGGAAAGAACTTGATCCGCCTTTCGATGGAAGACGATTCGGTGGAAGACTTCATCATCATCACGACTGAATACTATTGGCACTGGGACTTAAAAGGCACTGGCCTTAATATTTGGGAGTACCGCAAGATCATGGAAAAAATGATGAGCGCCGGGGGCCTGGTTTACTTTGCAACGGATGATCCGGAAATCAGTTCCCACCCAGCGAACTGCTTGATGGCCCGCATTGGCAAGAGGGTGCCGCCGGAATCCATCGAGAAATTCGACCAGCTGCGTTTTATGAATCGGTTCATGTATTAAAGAGGTGAAATGGAGGAGGAAGGAAAATGATTGTTGAAAAAATAATGAATGAGGACATAATCACCCTCACTCCAGCGGATACAATCCAAAGCGCTGTCGTGATCATCAAGGAAAAACGAATTCGCCACATTCCCATTGTCGATGAAAGCTTTCAACTTGTCGGATTAGTCAGTGACCGTGATATACGAGATGCTGCCCCTTCAATATTCAACACCGCAGAATACAAAAATGATTTACAAAAGCCATTATCAAGCATCATGAAAACGGATCTAATCACAGGGCACCCGCTCGATTTCGTGGAAGAAATCGGGGCTGTATTTTGTGAAAGCAACATCAGCTGCCTCCCGATCGTCAAAGAGAGGAAATTGGTGGGCATCATAACCGGTTCTGACTTGCTTCAGTCATTTGTTGAATTGACGGGTGTCAATCAGCCGGGCTCACAAATCGAAATCAAGATCCCGGACAAGGCAGGAACCCTTCACGATATTGCCCACATTTTCAAACGGCGCAACTCCAATATCCTGAGTACCCTTGTTTATCCGGAAAAAGACGGCACCGATTATAAGATTTTGGTCATCCGTGTCCAGACGATGAATCCATTTATGGTGGTGGAGGACTTGAAACAAGAAGGCTATACCGTCTTGTGGCCGAGCTTACCGGGGACGTCCCATGAATGATACATCCCTTTTCGTCTACTCGGAGGAACTTCTTGCCTACAAATTCAATGATGAGCACCCATTCAATCAAAAGCGCCTTACCCTTACGCTTGATTTGCTGAAAAAACACCATGCCATTCGTGATGATCAAATTATCAAGCCAAGAATGGCCACGGATGAGGAGTTGGAGCTGGTTCATGACCGGCATTATGTAAACGCCGTCAAATTGGCCGGGGAGGGAAAGCTGCCCAGCGAAAAGGCCTTGAATTACGGTCTGGGGACGGAGGACACCCCCATATTCCCCAACATGCATGAAGCGAGCGCCTTGCTTGTAGGCGGCACTTTGACGGCCGTGGATGCCGTCATGACCGGTAAGTCGCTGCACGCACTCAATCTTGGCGGGGGCTTGCACCACGGCTTTCGTGGCAAAGCCTCGGGGTTTTGCATTTATAATGATAGTTCGGTCGCAATCAAATACTTACAAAAAAAATATGGGGCACGTGTCCTGTATGTCGATACGGATGCCCATCACGGCGATGGGGTCCAATGGTCCTTTTACGATGATCCGGATGTATGCACGCTTTCCATCCATGAAACGGGACGCTACTTATTTCCCGGCACGGGGACGATAAACGAAAGGGGCCAAGGAAAAGGCTACGGCTTCTCTTTCAACATCCCTGTCGATGCCTTCACGGAGGATGACTCCTGGCTGGAGTGCTATCGAGCCGCCTTTCGAGAGGTCATTGAATTTTTCAAACCGGATATCATTTTAACCCAGAACGGAGCCGACTCCCATTATTACGATCCGCTCACCCATTTATCCGCAACAATGAAGATTTACCGGGAGATACCAAAGCTTGCCCATGAACTGGCCCATGAATATTGCAACGGGCGCTGGATTGCAGTCGGGGGCGGCGGCTATGATATATGGCGTGTCGTCCCGAGGGCTTGGTCGAGAGTATGGCTTGAAATGACCGATAACGACCTATCCGGTCCCCTTTCAAAAGAATGGCTTGACAGCTGGCAGCCAGAGTCCCCAGTTCCACTCCCTCAGGAATGGGATGACATGGAGGATATGTACGAGCCCATCCCGAGGAAGCCTGAAATCACAGAAAAGAATGCCCTTACGCTTGAAAAGGCGCTCTACCCTATCCGGTCATCCAGACAAACATCAACAAGCAATGAACATAGCTAACGAAAGGGGTTCGGCAGGTAACATCCCGAACCCCTTTTTGAGCTTTGCGCAAGATAAAAAATGAGACCATTAACGACCTTTTCCTGACCCTTGCTTACTATACGCTGTGAATAAATGAACAAAGTTGCATACATGAATTCCACTCACGGGAGCGCCTGCAGTGGAATGGGTTGATGGCTGCGCTCTTCATTTTCACGCAAAGTGGAAGGCAACGGAAGGCGTGACACTCCTGCGGGAAATACGGTCAATGGGGAGATACCGCAGGCGCAGCCGAGGAAGCTCCCCGACCGCCCGCGGAAAGGGATCGCCTGCAGTGGAATGGAACAAATAAATCACCATTACCAAGCTGTAGGCAATGTTCTGTCGAATAAAAAAAGAGCGCCCTAAAGGGCACTCTCTTAAGCTTATTTCGTTGATTGACGTGCCTCGATCCGATGGGGCAGGATCACTTTTTCATGACCTTCCTCCACTTGCTCCTTATTCATCAACTTTGTCAATAGCCTCATCGCAACCGCACCAATATCATATAGGGGTTGAACGATGGTCGTAATTTGCGGACGAACCATCAAGGTCAATCTAGTATTGTCAAAGCTGATCACTTCGAAGTCTTCCGGCACATTGTACCCTTTATCCTGGGCGGCATGTACGATCCCAAGCGCCATTTCATCAGCACCAACGATGAACGCCGTCGGTTTCTCCCCGGACTCCAGGAACTTTTCAAAAGACTCGATGCCCGAATCATATGTATAATCGCCTTCGACAACATAACCTTCATCAAACGTAAGCCCTGCTTCCTTCAGCCCTCGCTTGTAACCCGCCAATTTCTTTTCATCAATCAACGCTGAAAGGTTTCCGCTTACAAAAGCGATATTCTTATGGCCTTTTTGGGCAAAAAATGTCACTGCGTCGTATGCTGCCGCCTCATAATCAATATTAACGGATGGCACTTGCCCGCTTTCATCGACTGATCCAGCCAGAACGATAGGAACCGGGGAATTCGTAAACTCCTTGACATGTTCATCGGTTATGTTACCGCCCATGAATACGATGCCGTCCACTTGTTTTCCAAGCATCGTATTCAACAAATGGAATTCCTTATCTATATTCTCATCGGAACTGCTTAAAATGATATTATATTTATACATTGTCGCTATGTCTTCTATCCCTCTTGCCAATTCGGCAAAAAAGATGCTGGAGATGTCCGGTATGATGACACCCACGGTCGTCGTCTTCTTGCTGGCAAGACCCCTTGCCACTGCATTGGGACGGTACCCTAGCCTCTCAATCACGTCCGATACTTTCTTTCTTGTAGCCGGCTTTACATTTGGATTCCCGTTAACTACGCGGGAAACGGTGGCCATGGAAACATTCGCTTCACGCGCCACATCATAAATGGTTATATTATTCATTCATCCATTCCTCCATTTCTTTCATTTTTCCCATAAAAGACCCGAATTATTTCGAAAAAAAATCTTTTATACGTTTTTCCTCTATAAGGAAGATTATATTAGGAACGATCTGCCTAAGAAAAATGCAATCCTACTCTCTTCTCAGCCAAAGATTCAATACTCTTTGCAAGTATAAAAGTTCACATAGATATCACTTTATGTATGACCAATCTTCCGAACAGTTCTCATTCTTGTTATTTATCATACGATAGACGAATCTTTCCTGCAATCCAATAGTGCTTATTTCCGTGTTTTTTCTGCAAAAACAAGTATTTTACCATTAAAAAAAGCCCTTGCCAAGGTGGTAAGGGCCGTAAGTAAATCATTTAATGACTATTTTAGCTTATACAGTTACCCAGTTCAAACGTTTAATTTCTTCGTAAAATTCATCAAATTGCTTGAAGTCCATTTGCTGTGCAGAATCAGATAATGCAACGGAAGGATCCGGATGCACTTCCGCCATTACACCGTCAGCACCGATGGCAAGTGCAGCTTTTGCCGTTGGAAGCAATAGATCGCGCCGTCCAGTTGAATGCGTCACATCAACCATGACCGGTAAGTGCGTTTCTTGTTTTAAGATCGGCACCGCAGAGATATCCAATGTATTTCTTGTTGCTTTCTCGTAAGTACGGATACCGCGCTCACAAAGGATGATGTTGCCGTTGCCCTGTGACATGATGTATTCCGCTGCATGAATGAACTCCTCGATCGTTGCAGCCAGTCCACGTTTTAAAAGCACTGGTTTATTAACGGCACCAGCCGCTTTTAACAAGTCGAAGTTTTGCATGTTACGTGCTCCGATTTGGATGACGTCAATATGATCGATCGCCGCTTCGATGTCATTGGCACTAACGATTTCACTGATGACGGCCAAGCCGTATTCATCTGCAACACGTTTAAGTATTTGCAAGCCCTCCAAGCCAAGTCCTTGGAAATCATATGGAGATGTACGTGGCTTAAATGCACCGCCGCGCATTAATTTCAACCCTTTAGCTTTAATGACTTCAGCCACTGCTGCCGTTTGTTCATAAGATTCAACGGCACAAGGTCCGAAGACGAAGCTAGGAATTCCATTACCGACCAATTCGCCCTTGATGTCGATGATCGTGTCTTCAGGCTTTTGCTTTCTAGATACAAGAAGCGTCTTCTTCTGATCGTCTTTTTGCAGCTCCAAGCCCAATTTGAAGATTTCCTTGAAAATATGTTTAATCGAACCAAGATCAAGCGGTCCTTGGTGGTTCGCTTCGATAAGATCAAGCATTGTTCTTTCGCGGACCGGATCGTAACGGTTTACACCTTGTTTTTCTTTGACGCGACCAATTTCCTGTACAAGTTCAGCACGTTGATTAATAAGATGTAATAACTGAAGGTTCACATCATCCAGTTGATTACGAAGACCATCAAGTTCTTTGTTGCTCATTACAAATCCATCCCTTCGTTTTTTAAAATGAAAATCGGCTCAGCGGCCATACCCGAAAATCCCTTCTGAATCTCCGATAGAGCGACCCGATTATTTTATCAATGAAAATTTTAGAATATTTCATGTATAATTAACTCAATTATAAAGCATGCATCTTCAAATGTCACTAATTTTTTCTTTATTAGTTAAACGCTTTTAAGCATTAAAGTTATAAATATATAAAAGTAGGTGTTACCCATGCAGGAAAAACTGTTTGCGTTAGATATTGGAACACGATCCGTTGTAGGAATTATATTGGAAAAAGAACAGGAATGCTATAAAATAGTCGACATTTTATCTTGGGAGCATTCCGAGAGAGCGATGCTTGATGGCCAGATTCACGATGTGCTGGCCGTCTCCAAAGTCATTTCCCATATAAAAGGCCAATTGGAAGAAAAGCACGGTCCGTTAAAAAAGGTATCCGTAGCTGCCGCAGGAAGGGCATTAAAAACCGAACGGGCGAAGATGACGATCAAGATTGGCGGGAAGCCCCTGATGACGCGGGAGGATGTCCTTCACCTTGAATTCAGTGCCGTCCAGGAAGCGCAGACCATCGTAGCTAAGCAAAAACATTCCCAATCAACCTATTATTGTGTAGGATATTCCGTTTTATACTACCATCTTGATGGGCAGGAATTAGGCAGCCTGCTTGATCAGAGCGGTGATGAGGCATCCGTTGAAATCATCGCAACCTTCCTGCCAAAGGTTGTTGTGGAATCGTTGCTGGCAGCCTTAAAAAGAGCGGATCTGGAAATGCAGGCCCTCACTCTCGAACCGATTGCAGCCATCAATGTGCTCATTCCGGCATCGATGCGGCGCTTGAATGTCGCTTTGGTCGATATTGGCGCAGGAACATCCGATATAGCCCTGACGGATTCAGGGACCGTCATTGCCTATGGGATGGTGCCGATCGCCGGTGATGAAATAACCGAAGCGATCAGCGACCACCTCCTCCTTGATTTCCCTCAGGCCGAACAGGCAAAGCGGGATCTGGCGAATCATGAACAAATAAAGGTTACCGATATACTCGGCTTTGCCAATGAATTATCCACAACGGAAATCATTGATCAGATCCATCCTGCACTCGATCGTCTGGCTGAGAGCATAAGTTCGGAAATCCTTTCCTTGAATAACTCAAAAGCACCTAAGGCAGTCATGCTTGTCGGTGGAGGCAGCCAAACACCCGAGTTACCTCGCCTTTTGGCCCAAAAACTGAACCTGCCCGAGAACAGGGTGGCCATCCGGGGCATCGATGCCATCCAGAATCTAGACATTTCGGATTTGGTCCAGATGG
This sequence comes from Bacillus sp. mrc49, assembly GCF_002803435.1. Classification (NCBI taxonomy): domain Bacteria; kingdom Bacillati; phylum Bacillota; class Bacilli; order Caryophanales; family Bacillaceae; genus Bacillus; species Bacillus sp. mrc49. Next base: position 57,699 of record NZ_PHNG01000762.1, read on the forward strand.
GACCGGAATTGGTGACTCCCATCGGCATTGCCATAGCGGCAGATCAAAACCCGATTCAATATATAAGCGTTACCGTTGATGGCCGCCCCATCCGTCTATTCGATATGGAACGGACTAACGTAGGGGATTGCCTTCTTACAGCCGGAATCCGGGTGAGTTCCCTATATGGAAAGCCGGGAATGGCCAAAATTGTCCATATCAACGGACACCAGATTACGCTTCCTGGACAGCAAGGGGAGAAATCACGTATTACACTAAATGGCAAGGAAGCCTCCTTGGACACGGAAGTGAGGAATGAGGATATCATCACGACGACCAAAGGAACTGACGGCGCCCCTCCCCATACGGTAATACGTGATTTGCTTGACGGCCAAATGAGCAAAACGGTTACGGTGAATGGAGTCAGGCATACCATTTCAGCTGTCATCCTCAGGAATGGCGCAGCTGTATCTGGAGAAGAACTTGTCGAGGACCATGACCAAATCGTCTGCCGCATGGAGGAAACGATTCAAGGATTGCTTAAAGCGATCCAACTTCCGGAACTGCTTACCTATCTTGAACCATTTTCGATTCAGCTGAATGGACAAGACACTCAAATTCGCACATCGACAGGCAGGATCACAAAAAATGGTCTCGAAACGAAGCCAGCCTACTCTTTCGATGAAGGCGATGAAATCGTCATCGAACCGATCGCCCCCCCTGCATTAGGGGAAATATGTAACGAATTGAAGATCCAGCAGTCCTGCTCCATACCGGTTTTCTTCGAGGATGAAAAAATCGTCCTATCCCGGAAACTGGCCGAGTTCAGGCGAGAAGGCGTGGTAATGGATGACAATGATAAGGTTTTCGCTGGAGACTCACTGACCTTGATTCAACAAAAGCAGGAGCCATTCATTTTTCAGGATATATTCCGCCATATCGATATCGATATCCCGGCCCAGGGCAATAATCGCTTCACTCTTATCAAAAATGAACAAGAAACGACCTTTCATGAAACGATTTACCCTGGAGACCGTTTGAAAATCCATTGGCCGGCCACCGTATGATCGGCTGCATTACAAAATCGAATGTCCCCTTTAGAATAGACCCTTTGAAAAAAGTCTATCCTGTAGGGGACTTTGTTTATAACAAAAGAACACGGCGGAGTGACCTAATCATGATCATTCCTTTCCACTACAGGCACTCGCTTATCCAGCGGGCGGTCCGGGAAGTCCAAAAAGGATGCTAATGGAACCTTTTCCAGGATAGCGGAGCCAAAAAAAAAGATGCCGCCTGTACAAAATACAGACAACATCTCCTTTTAGATGCCTAGCCTTTTTCAATGCCCTTCCAAAGGATCACGAAAAAAAGGCTCCAGTCATTATCCATCATTCGGCTACGGCCTTGCCCAATGAATCATATGTAATCCGCCAATGAGATTCATTCCAGACCGGCTTTCCATTTTTAAAAAGGATGGCCTGCGGGGATTGATGTTTGATATCGAAAGTTTCCGCCACATAATTGGAGAGCGGGCGAGCTTCCTGAACGGCTAAATAGGCCGTTTTAAGCTGTTCATTCCCGGCAATGAACTTCTCGTATTGTTCATGCGCCTCGGCACTCACGGGACATGTTAGGCTATGCTTGAACAACAGGAACGTATCCTCCTTTAATAGATCATTGAATTGTTCTTCCGATTCGATTTTAGATGCTGTCATCATATAGTCTCCTTTCATTTACGATTTAAATGGTACCATCAAAAAGGCGATGAAGCCATTTCAGCGCTTCATCGCCTTATTCTTCGTACCGCATTGCTTCTTCATCCAAGCTTAAGCGACTTGGCGATTATTTCTTTAATTTATTTTCCGTTTCATCAAACGCTTTTTTCGCTTCATCAAGTTTTAATTTGGCCGTATTTTTGTTTCCGCTTGTAGGATCGGCAGGTTGCTTTTCAGCATCCTTTCCGTCCGCAAAATTGGTTTCGACGGATACGATCTTGGAATCTGAAGCTCCCGTTACATCAATATCTTTATTGCTTGAATTTGTCGTAGCATCAGCCGCGTCACCGTTTTCTTTGATAGGTTTCAAGCTTTTCACCTTATTAACGATGTCGGATGATTTATTTGAAACGATTTCCGTTACGGAACTTGTTTTTTCTTTTGCAGTATCTGCAAGAACCGTACCTTTTTCCATTGCCGTTTGTCTTAATTTTTCGGTTTTCTCAGAAATGTTTTTAGCTTGTTCGTTGAAATCATTCCTTAATTCCTTACCTGTTTTCGGAGCCATGAACAATGCTGTAGCCGCACCGATCATCCCGCCGATCAAGGCGCCAATCATAAAGTCCTTTGAATTGATCGAGTCGCGTTCGTCCTCATATGTTTTTTGATAGTCCTTTGTCGGATATTCTTTTTGAGTCATAATACATTCCCCTCTCAATTTTCAGTTTATTTTTCATTAACTAGATTTTATGATCTAGAACGTAAAAACCTTTTTTTAGGCAGGTCATCTGTTTCCAGTGCTATCCGTTCCAACTCCGCTCTCTCGGCTGGAGTCGGGGCGGCCTGCTTGCTTCTAGCCTTCCATTTGTCCCGAATCTCTAAAGCTACGTTACTCCACTGGACAATTTGTGAAATTCTTTCCTGATTATTATCAATCTCAGCCTGAACTTTATTGGAAACCTTTTGGACTGAAGAATTGAAGCTGGAGATGGATGTACCTACATCCTTCACGGCATCAACCACTGAGTTCAGATTTTCTGACTTATGTTGCAGATCTTCAGCCAACGTATTCGTTTTATGTAATAGCTGAGTAGTTTCGAGCGTTATGCCCTGCATTTGGCTCTCGAGCCCTGTCAGCGTCCGGGCCACACTGTCCAGGGTGGTTTGAAGTGATGTCAGTACCTTCGTTAGGAAAATAACTAGGACCAAGAAAGCGATCGCTGCAACAGCAGCACTTACGTATAAAATAATCTCCATTGGAACACCTCCGAAAAAATCGACTTATTTAACTGTTAGTTATTAATTACCCCTTCCCGCTCATTATAAACGTATTTATTTTTTCAATATACCCTATCGTACCCTAATCTGGAAATATTGTTGTCCAGATCCAGTTCCTTCTTCGAAATCAATGTGTCGCACTTCTGGCAGGAAATCGGGTATGATAGTAAGATAAGTCGAATTTAAACAATGGAGGTATTTTTATGAAAGATCCCAGAATTGAAACATTGGCCAAAAACTTGATCAATTATTCCGTGAAGCTTCAAAAAGGTGAAAAGATCTTGATCGAAAACTTTGGATTGCAGCGTGAACTTGTTAATGCCCTTGTGAATGAAGCCTATGAAGCAGGTGGTTACCCATTCGTCCTGTTGAAGGATCATCAAGTGGATCGTGCCTTGCTGATGGGTGCCAAAGAAGAACAGTACAAGATGATGGGTGAGTTTGAAGCGAACGTAATGAGCCAGATGGATGCTTATATCGGGCTTCGCGCCGGGGATAATATCAATGAACAATCCGACGTCCCTCCAGAGAAGATGGCGATCCATGGACAAACCGTCGGCAAAGTACATAGGAATATCCGCGTGCCAAAAACAAAATGGGTCGTGCTTCGCTACCCGACAAACTCCATGGCCCAGTTGGCCAAGATGAGTACAGAAGCTTTCGAAGACTTTTATTTCGAAGTCTGTAACCTCGACTATGGCAAGATGAGCGCAGCCATGGACAGCCTTGTCGCATTGATGGATAAGACGGATAAGGTCCGCATAACCGGGCCCGGAACGGACCTAACCTTCTCCATCAAAGACATCAAGGCCATCAAATGTGCAGGTGAGCTGAACATTCCTGACGGTGAAGTATATACCGCTCCCGTGAAGGATTCCATCAATGGAGTGATTTCGTATAATACTCCATCACCGTATCAGGGTTTTACCTTTGAAAACGTGAAATTGACCTTCAAAGATGGAAAAATCGTTGAAGCGATGGCGAATGATACAAACCGCATCAACAAAATTTTTGACACTGATGAGGGTGCTAGATATGTCGGTGAGTTTGCAATTGGTGTAAATCCTTATATTCTACACCCGATGCAAGATATCCTCTTTGATGAAAAAATTGATGGAAGTTTTCATTTCACTCCTGGACAATGCTATGATGATGCCTTTAATGGCAACCACTCGGACATCCACTGGGACTTGGTCAATATTCAACGCCCGGAATACGGCGGGGGGGAAATCCACTTCGATGATGTCTTGATACGTAAGGACGGCCGCTTCGTCTTGCCTGAACTGGAAGATTTGAATCCAGAAAATTTAAAATAAACGGCATTATTGAAATCAAAAAAACGATCGACCCCAGCTCTGGGATCGATCGTTTTTTTATTTTACCTGCAGTGAGTGCTCGTAGGCTGCCTGGAACTTTTGGATGTCCCCAGCGCCCATGAATAACACGACACTGTTATCATGATTTTGCAAAATGGAAGTGGTATTCTCCGTGATCAGCTCGGCACCGGGAATTTTACCTTGAAGGTCTTCAATCGATAATTTCCCTTGATTTTCGCGAGCAGATCCAAAAATTTCACATAAGTATACTTTGTCGGCCAAATTCAAGCTGTCGGCAAATTCATCCAGGAATGCCTGCGTTCTTGAGAAAGTATGCGGCTGAAAAACCGCTACAACTTCACGCTCTGGATATTTTTGACGTGCTGAGTCAACAGTTGCCGAGATTTCAGTCGGATGATGCGCATAATCATCAATGATGATCTGACTTCCGATTTCCTTTTCGGAGAACCGGCGTTTAACTCCGCCAAAAGTCCGCAATTGGGCTTTCACGGCTTCCGTATCCAAGTTTTCATATTTACAAAGTGCAATGACACCAAGTGCATTCAATACATTATGCTTTCCAAAGGTAGGAATCGTGAATGTATCATAGTAATTGTTTCTTACATGCACATCGAAGGTCGTGCCATCCGGAGTGACGGAAACATTTTTCGCTTGAAAATCGTTTCCTTCTGCAAATCCGTAAAAAATAACCGGTACTTTCGCCTGAATATGTGGTAAATGCTCATCATCGCCGCACGCAATAATGCCTTTGTTGACTTGAAGGGCCATCGTTTGGAAAGCCTCAAACACGTCTTCGACATTGGCGTAATAATCAGGATGATCAAAATCAATATTGGTCATGATTGCATAATCAGGATAATAGGAAAGGAAATGACGGCGATATTCACATGCTTCGAATACGAAGTAGTCAGAATTCACGATCCCTTTCCCCGTCCCATCCCCAATCAGGAAGGAGGTCGGTTTAACCCCGCCCATGACATGGGCCAGCAAGCCGGTCGTCGATGTTTTACCATGCGCTCCCGTAACAGCCACGCTAATATAATTTTTCATGAAATCACCAAGGAAGCGGTGATAACGGATGATCGGCAAATCAAGTTCCTTTGCCTTCACGATTTCCGGATGAGTATCCGGGAATGCATTGCCTGCAATGATGGTCATTCCAGGTTGTATATTTTCCTCATTGAAAGGAAGGATTTTAATCCCAGCTTTTTCTAATGCCAATTGTGTAAAAAATTCTTTTTCATAGTCGGAACCTTGCACTTCAATATTCATATCATGCAGTATTTGTGCAAGAGCACTCATACCCGACCCTTTAATTCCCACAAAATGGTAAGCAGTCATAAAGCGAACCTCCACCAATCGTCTACCTGTACGACAGTATATGACGTCATCTTTTATTTGTTTTTTTCATTACGAGACTTGTTAGAAACGCAATTTCCACATAGGTTTTCATCAATCATTACTCAACAAAAAACTATTATATCACTTATTTGCCCATTCATCCATGTCAGGCAGATGCCAATTTATCAAATCATTGGTTTTTTCGTCATTCAAGGGTTTTCATCCCTTCACATTATATACAATTTCCTTTTAATCGGTTCTCTTAATTAACATGTAAAAATTCCAGTTCTTCCTCCGTGATCAATACATCCCTCGGTCTGGAGCCCCTGGATTCAGAAACGACCCCTTGCTGCTCCATCATTTCTATTAAACGCGCAGCGCGGTTGTACCCTACACGGAAGCGCCTCTGCACACTCGATGCCGATGCAGCCTGTTGATTCACGACAAATTCACATGCCTCGAAAAACAGTTCATCCGCTTCCTCCGTGACCTCTGCCACTTTCAGCAAATCTTCCTGCTCAAACAGGTATTTCGGTTGTTGCTCGAGTTTAACGTGATTCACTACCTCATCGATTTCCTCATCACTGACAAAGGTCCCCTGCAGTCTAACCGTTTTTGAAGAGCCATTTTCAGCAAATAGCATATCTCCTCTTCCAAGCAATTTTTCCGCTCCGCCGCTATCGATGATCGTGCGGGAATCGACTTGTGAAGAAACCGAAAAAGCGATCCTTGTCGGGATATTTGCCTTGATCAATCCGGTAATGACATCGACTGAAGGCCGCTGCGTAGCTACAATCAAGTGTATCCCACAGGCGCGGGCCTTTTGGGCGATCCGGCAAATCGCTTCCTCAACATCGGCCGGGGACATCATCATCAAATCAGCAAGCTCATCGATGATCACCAGGATATAAGGCAGCTTATTTGCATATTGTCCGGCTTTCTCCGCTTGGTCATTGAAGCGGCTGATGTCACGGACGCCTGCATGCACAAACAATTCATAACGTCGTTCCATCTCCTCAACCGCCCATTTAAGTGCGGCCGTGGCTGCCTTCACATCGGTTATGACCGGACTGACCAAATGAGGGATACGATTATAAGGTGCCAGCTCGACCATTTTCGGGTCGATCAACAGCAATTTCAGCTCCTGTGGCGTCGCTTTATACAGCAGGCTGACCAGCATCGTATTGATACAGACACTTTTCCCCGATCCCGTTTGGCCGGCAATCAATCCGTGCGGCATCTTCCTAAGATCTGTGATGATCGGCTGACCCGATATATCGAGGCCCAAGGCCACAGCAAGCGGTGATTCATGCTCCTGGAATTCAGCGCTCTCCAAAACCTCACGTAAAAATACAGGCTTGCTTTTCCTGTTCGGAATCTCGATCCCAATTGTATGTTTGCCTGGAATCGGCGCTTCCATCCTCATATCCTGGGCGGCAAGGCTTAACTTGATGTCATCCATCAGGTTCGTCACCTTATTCACCTTGACCCCCGGTTCAGGATGCACCTCGAAACGCGTTACTGCCGGCCCTTGGGTGACATTGACTACCCTAGCACGGACATTGAAATTTTTCAGCGTCTCATCCAGTAATGAAGTCTGTTCATCGAGCCACTCATCATCATGCTCGGCATAAGTCGGGGGTGTCAGCAGCCCTATGCTTGGAAACACATAGTATGGGTTGTCATCCACTTCCACTGCACCAAAAAAATCCCCGGTATCGCTTTGCCCGGCTTCTGCTCCGGCCTTTGATAACACTGCTTCTTCCTTGTCATTTTCTGAAACGGGAGCCTGTCCGACAGCCCCATTATGGACTGGACTCGAATCGATATCGTCCTCAACGGATTCTTCCGGGGCGGCAAACGTTCCGGAAGAATCGATTTTTGAAGATTCAGTGATGAACGGCTCGGACGCACTAAATACGGCTTGGCCATCCTCCGGCTTCATTTCAGGTATATCTGGTGCTTCTTGATCTTCCTCCTCACCACGAAGAGGTTCCTGCTTGTACGGGAGGACTCCCCTTTCGGAATCAAGGCTTTTTTTTTCCGGTTTCAATTTATGGATGAATTCGTTTTTTTTTCGATCTTGCTTTAGCATCATAACATTAAACGGAATATGCTTTTTCGGTCGTTTAGGCTGCCCTTCCGAAATCATTTCTGCTGGATCGCTTTCACGAGGAATTGCCAAGGCTTCGGGCTTTGCATCCTCAGACTGCTCCATGATGGATGCGGCAACTTCCCGTCCAAAATCCACCTCATCCTCTACAGCCGCGATTTTTTCCAGCACAGGCTCACTTTCCGTTTCTACAGGCTGTGTCTCGACAGCATGCTTCCGAAAGAAAGCCGGTACCTCCGATGCTTCCACTTTTTCATGGGTCTGTTCCGGGATAAGTACAGCAGGTTCTTCCGTCCTTTCCTCAACGGCAACTTCCTTGGAGGTATCAGGCGTGAACACTGGAATTTCTTTAACAAGTTCTTTTTTTTCAAGAACAGGCAGCTTGGTTTCCAATTCATATTCAACGATTTCCTCTGAAGCCACCATCTTTTTTTCCGGGCGACGGAAACCATAAATGGGTGAAGGTATTTCCGTTGGGCGGAATGGTGTATTCGACGGGACGATTTTTGTATGTTGCTCCCGATCGAGGTTTCTCATTTTTGGCTTCGGCTCGCGATCGAAGCTTCTTCTCTTTGGTTCGGGATCCCTGGCTTGCTTTCTCGGTTCCTTCGTCCTTTCTGCCTGCTTCGGTTCGCGTTTATCCTTTATTCTTTCCCGGGAATTCCTTTTGTTTTGCTCCTGGTCGGGAATGAGCGGAAATTTGAATTGCCCTTTTGGATATTGAAACAGGATTTTCGTATCCGGATCTACCGTCTGGGATATTTTTTCCGACATCTTTTCCACTGTTTGGTTGTACACTTTTATTTCTTCCTTCTTTGCCTTAGGAAGCTTCGAAAAATCCATATTCCTTAATGTTTCTTCATCAAGCGGTTCATCTATAATAATTTCTTCGATTTCGATAATTTCCTCTGCTTGGAACCATTTTTTCATCTTATTTAGCCATTTCAAACCTATCACTCTTTCTACGTCTGTAGTTATGTAACTAATTCTACCAGTTATTTTAAAAATATCGAGAAAATTTAAGCTAAATCGGTTTTTGTTTCTGCTTTTTCTATCCGATTCGTAACGGCCGCTGCATATTTCACCTAGCTCCTATCCTATTAAACCCATTACAAGCGGAGTTTAAACCTAACTTCCTTAAGATAACTTAAGCCCCTAGTCTACTATTTAAATAAAACACCGCTGTTAAATCGCGTTTACAAAGAGATTAAGTTTTGATGCAGCCTGGCAAACCGGCCATGCCATCCAAATATGCACTAAAAACCCACACAACACCGTTCGTTTAAACCGAACGGTGTTGTGTGGGTTAGAGCATTTATTTTGGCTATTCCCATTCATAATAACGGCATATAACCTGTGCCATTGATTTGGCAGCAATCAAAAGTGCATCCTCATCGATATCGAATTTAGGATGATGATTGAAGTATGCCTTCTCCACTCCTTTCGGTTTACATCCAATGTAAAAGAAGCATCCCGGGATCTTTTCTGCATAATAGGAAAAATCTTCGGAACCTGAAAACATCGGAAATTCCAGGACGCTCTTGATGTCTGTATCGTCCATGCCTTCGAGGCTATTTTTCACGAACAAAGTCAGTTCAGGATCATTATATAACGGAGGATAATCAGGAATATATGAAAGCTCGCACTGTACATCGAACTCCATTTCTATTCCATTAACGATCCTGTGGACTTCTTTATCGATCAGCTGCCGGACCTCTTCCGTCATATATCGGACATCGCCTTCGATCTCTATCCGATCCTTGATGACATTGAAACTTCCTTTTCCATCGAAAGATCCGATTGTGACCACGCCCATTTCAAAAGGATCTAAGCGACGGCTGATCACGGTTTGAACAGCCGTGACGAAATGGGCACCTGCAACGATGGCATCATTGGCCAGATGCGGGGATGAGCCATGGCCGCCCATACCCTTTACCGCCAGTTTGAAATATGTCCTGCCTGCCATCGCATAGCCCCCGTGATAACCAACGACCCCTGCGGGATGCGAGGGGAATAAATGGATCCCAAACACAGCGTCCAGATTATCGAGGATTCCAGATTCCATGATGCTCTTTGCTCCACCAGGTGGAGTCTCTTCTGCATGCTGATGGATGATTTTGATGGTACCGCTCAACGAATCCTTCAGCTGGATAAGACAGTCTGCCAGAACCAATAAATAGGCCGTATGTCCATCGTGCCCGCAGGCATGCATGACCCCTTCATTTTTTGAACGGAACGGAACTTCCGTTTCTTCTGTAATAGGCAATGCATCGAAATCGGCACGGAGTCCTATCGTTTTTCCCGGTTTAGCTCCTTCGATGGTTACGATGACCCCGAATCCATTTCCTGCATTCGTTTGAACCTCCACATCCTTCCCATTATAATAATCGATGATATATTGCGCCGTTTTCTCTTCTTTAAAGGATAGCTCCGGATTCTCGTGTAAATGGCGGCGAATCTGAACCATTTCCTCTTTGCGTGCTTCCAGCATGTCCATTAATTGGTTTTTCACGATTGTTTCCCCCTTCATTTCATGAAATTTTGGCGAAAAAGGAAAGCATTAAAGACTCTCACTCCTTCGCCCGTTGCCCTTGTGCTAAGTCAAATTTGCGCGCGGTTACTCGTTAATTCATGCAGCAGCTCATCCGAAAGTGCGAGCCCTGCTTTTCGCTGCCTTTAGCGGTCTGATTCCATGCAATTGAATGCACACGGAATATTTTTCTGAATAATCCAATTATATCACTATGCATGAAAAAAATAACGAGTAACGCTACCCGTTTGTCGCTTCCGACTCTATTAAACTAAGCTCCCAAATAAAAAACAGGACCGCTGCCAGCTGGCACGATCCTATTTTTGCAGCGCTTTACTGTTCACGCTTTTTGTTTTTACCCAAGATGAAAATGGGCTCCAATTCATTTTCCTCATAAAGAAATGATAAAGCCGTTATCGGTACATGACCGCTGGCAAAGAAGCTCATCGCCATTTGTGCAAGAATATCATATCCCGTATCATTCTTCACATCAGCGATGATGATGACATCCTGGTGCGGAATGGCCACAGCCATCGTTCCCTCGATCTTTTCCTTCATTTCCCTAAGCCAAGATTCATTCAGGATCCTGCTTGCATCATATCCATCATTCGTGTTCAAAAAGTAAAAGGTATTGCCCGCGACGATATCAGACTTCAAATCAACGGAAAGCGAACGAACATTGAAAGAAGCGATTTCCCGTATTCTATCACCCTGCCAATTTTCCCGTTGAATCATCTTTTCATCGATGAGACGGTACGTTTTCCCTAAATCGAGTGCATAAAAAACCCGGGTTTCGGCTGTATGCTCATCAAATAGAAAAGGATTTCCTTCTTCCGATTCCATTGGAAAGGAGGTCGAACGGATGACCGGAAAAATGGACTTCTCCTTGCCTTGCATGCTATGTACTTCTCCCATTACATTCAAGGCCTCTTCGACGTAATAAGTGACTTCATCTATGGCCTTTTCCTGCACGTTTTCATAATTGGCAACAACCGGGGCCAATTGTATGGCGATACCCTTCCCTGTCTTCACATTTTCAACCCTTAACGTATCTTGCTTGCTATCGAATTTGAATGTTCGGTTATCACCTTTCAAACGTTCCTGCAAAATATTTTTCAGCTTCGTGCTGTCCATTTTCATGTTTGACCCTCCTCTTCATTGAAAAAATCCCCTGCGAGAAGGGAAATTTGCTTATAATGTTTGAATGAACTCCTCGATTTGTTCTTGTGTTTTGCGATCCTTGCTCACGTACCTGCCAAGCTCTTCACCATTATCATAAGCGATGAAACTCGGTATCCCGAATACGTCATTCGCTGCACAGACGTCGATGAATTCATCCCGGTCCACATGAATGAAAGTGAAATCAGGAAATTTCTTTTCAATCTCCGGCATGATCGGTTCGATTACACGGCAATCTACGCACCATGCTGCTGAAAACAGAAATATATGTTTGCCTTCATTCTTCAATGCATCATATTGCTCTATAGTTTGTAAATTTTCCATTTGAATGAGCCTCCTTCATAATGACACTTCACTAAATTCATCATACCAGAATCTACAGTAATCAACCATTAATACGGATCGGTTCAACGACTGCACGTTTTCTATCGCTGCGGCACGGATGATACGATCTCCATCATTTGCTTGGCATCGGTTTTTAGCCGGTCCTTATCCGTTTCGGTCGTCAGCTTGACTCCGCCGATTCCAACCGCAAGCTCATACTTTTCTTTCGCTGACTCTTTAATTGAGACAAAGCCGAATTTATCTTCATTTTGAAAGGAGTGGAGGACCAAATATTGACCCGCTTGTTTTTTTATCGCCAAAAATAATACGGAGCTGTCCTCTTTTTCATTAGGATTGACAAATAATAGATAAGCCTTGCCGGCCTGCTTCACAATCAAATTGTTATCATGCGCCTCTTCCACCTTGAAGCCCTTTGGCAGATGGACCTGGATAAGACCCGCTTCCGCATTGGGCTGTTTGTCATCGTCACGAAAAGCGATTTCCGCTGCTCTCACAGCCTTTTCCGTTTGCCTCTCGATACCGGAGCACGCAACAATGAAGCCGCTCATCAACAGGAACATCACTACATATTTTTTCGATAAAGACATCGCCATTCCCTCCAGCCGTCTCTTTGCTCTTATAGATACTATTATCCTTATTTCCGAAATTCATCCATTTGCAAAAAATCATGATACAATGAAGGCATTCTATGCACCAAGGAGGAAAAAATATGAAATTAACCGTATATCTTGCAGGGGAAATCCATTCAAATTGGAGAAATGAAGTGAAGGATAAAGCTGAGGCCTTGAAGCTTCCGATAGAGTTTGTCGGCCCGATGGAAAATCATGATCGTTCCGATAATATTGGTGAAGATATTCTGGGAGAACAACCAAACCCGATCCTCAAGGATGCAGCCGCTTCGCAGATCAATAATTTACGGACAGGCCTTTTACTGAAGAAAGCCGATCTTGTCGTCGCCTTGTTTGGCGAGAAATATAAACAGTGGAATACTGCCATGGATGCAAGCACTGCCGTTTCCCTCGGTAAGCCGCTTATTTTGATCCGCCCCGAATCCCATCATCATGCCTTAAAGGAATTATCAGAAAAGGCTAGTGTCACAGTCGAATCCGTGAACCAAGCCTTAAAGGTGCTTTCTTATATTTTTGAAGAAGGGAAGTGAATCGAGATACGGACGGTAGCCCTGGTTACCGCCAAAAAAATGCTTGCAGGGGGAAATGGGAAGGCCCCCTGCAAGCGAAAAATGAAAAATACTGTTGTTAAGCTTACCTTTTTATAATCGGTATCCAAATCTCGGAGTAATAATCCGGGCTTGAAGCGTCATCGTTCGAGTATACTTCCAATTCCGGCAATCCCGCATGTTCATAACCACTGGTAGGGAACCATTCGGAAAATATTTGCTTCCACGCCGTTTGGATCGCATCAGGCATCGGTCCGTGAACTTCAAAAGCAACCCACTTGGAAGCAGGTATAGTAAGGGGCAAAAACGGTTCAGGCACTTTGCCGGCATATTCGGCAGCTATCCAATAATCCATCGTTTCGTTTTTTTCCTCTGCCCTTTTATCGACACATACCCCTAGCAATCCAACGATTTCCCCATTGTTCAACTTCGCTAACCTGTCACTTGTTCCGTCAGCATTCACTTGCTCCCACAGCTTCGGAATCCCGATTAAATTTTCTTCATTTACCAAGGAAAATTCTTGCTTGATTCCAATCAATTCAAAGGAATCTCTTTCAAGGATTTTGTACTTCATCGGTTTTGCTCCTTTCAAAGTAACCTGTATCACCAGGCGTTCGAAGAATTTCAGCTTTCCCATAAACTTTCGCGCTTCACTCGGTGATACACCGTGCTGCCTGCGAAAAGCTTTCGAGAATGCCTCGGGAGTGTCATACCCATACTTGTAGGCTAAATCTATGACCTTTTCATTTGTACAGGAAATCTCCTGGGCCGCCAAGGTCAGCCTGCGACGCCTGACATAATCACCGACAGTGCTATCCGTTAAAATGGTGAACGTCCGTTGAAAATGAAAAGCGGAGGCATTCGCTTGCCTGGCTATGCCCTCGATCGTCAGGTCATCCAATAAGTGCTCCTCGATATAATCGATTGCCGTCTGGATCGATTCAACCCACCCCATTACACTCACTCCTTATCATCCATACTATCAGCCCCGCTCAACATAATCCTGTCAAATCCTGCTCTGTTGCGGCAGTATCCTTTTTTTTCCGCTCCATTCCGTCGGGACAAGAAAACATAAGCTTCGCTTTAGTTTTTCAGCTTATATTCATGTTGACCGGCTAACATCCTCATGATATGGAGGAACATATCGCTTCTTGTGATTCGCTCATTGGTAAATACGCCGATTGCGCCTTCCTTCTTGCTAATATTCGTTTGCTTTGTGAAAGTGTCCATGACCGGTCCCAATTCTTCGCCGCGCATGAGCTTCTCGGCGACGATATCCGGCAGCGGAACCCTTGCCCCGCCTGCAACAAAAACGGAGCCGTCTCTTGTGGCCATCGCACCCCAATTGCAAAGAAACAGTCCTTGCTTCATTTTCACGACACCGCCTTCAAGGCCGATTCCGATATCGGCATCACTGTGAATCAAGCAATTCCGGGCCCGCGTCATGGCTCCTTCCATCGTTTCTTCATCTGAAAACGGCTGTTCCGAAACCCCGCTTCCCACTTGAAGCGAGATGATTTCAGCCGATTCATACACGTCAAGCACCGCTTGTATTTTCGCTGGATTTTTACTGCCCACTGCTATTTTCATGATCGCTAATTCCCTTCCATGTAAAAAAAAGCTGCCGGAAAAGGGTCGATGACAGCCATCCTTTTCCATATCAGCTTTCTCTATCAGCCGTTATTTTTCAATGTCTCGAAAGTCGTTTTATCACAAGAACGAACCAGCTTCCCGATCAATTCACGTGCAGCCGCATAATCATCAATATGGATGATCGATGCATGTGTGTGAATATAGCGGGAACAAATGCCAATCACGCCGCTTGGAATCCCCTCATTGGCAATATGGACCTTGCCGGCGTCCGTGCCGCCTGGGGAAACGAAATATTGATAAGGAATATCATTCGACTCTGCCGTATCCAGGATGAATTCCCTCATGCCGCGATGCGTAACCATCGTACGGTCTAAAATGCGGAGCAATGCCCCTTTCCCCAGCTGCCCAAATTCACTTTTACTGCCTGACATATCGTTTGCTGGGCTTGCATCCAAGGCGAAGAACAGATCCGGCTTGATCATGAAGGCGGCTGTTTGTGCCCCCCGTAATCCTACTTCCTCCTGGACCGTCGCACCTGAATATAAAACATTCGGCAATGTTTCACCCTGTAAATCTTTTAATAGCTCAATTGCCAGTCCGCAGCCATAACGATTATCCCATGCTTTTGCTAGGATTTTTTTCTCGTTGGCCATCGGTGTGAATGGACAAATGGGCACAATCTGCTGTCCAGGTTTAATGCCGATTCTCTTCACATCTTCCTTATCGTCCGCACCGATATCGATCAGCATATTTTTAATATCCATCGGTTTTGAGCGTTGCGATTCTTCCAACAAATGAGGCGGGATCGAACCGATGACCCCTATGACCGGACCGTTATCGGTAATGATTTCGACCCTTTGGGCCAATAGTACCTGGCTCCACCAGCCTCCTAGTGGCTGGAACCTGATCATGCCATTTTCCGTTACGGAAGTGACCATGAAGCCCACTTCATCCATATGGCCGGCAACAAGTACAGTCGGTCCTTCTTCATTCCCTTTTTTCACACCAAAGATTCCGCCTAGCCGATCTTGTACGATTTCATCCGAATACTTTTCCAGTTCAGTCTTCATGAAACTCCGAACTGCATGTTCATTTCCCGAGGCACCTGGTAATTCCGTCAATGTTTTAAAAAGTTCTAAAGTCTCATGATTCATTTTCCTACCCCTAACGTATGTATTATTTCTTACTATTTTACAGAACTTAGTTTCATGTTTCACTTCAAAGTTCTAATTTATCAGTTAATGGGTAAAATTTCAAATTATTAGTCAAATAAAGCCTTCTTCTGTATACTAGATAGAGTGATGGAAATAAAGCAATGGAGGAGAAATCATGAACTGGAAAACGTTTTTACTGGGTACTGCAGCCGGATTTGCGGCTGGTTATGCGACAAAGCAAATATTGGAACAATCAAGCAGGACTTCTCCGGATAAAGTGCTGGCCCACGTGAAGGAAACCGTCAAAAAGGATGGAAATATATATGGTTCCTGGATTTTGATGAAACCGGAAACCTACACGAAGAATGAGTTGGACTATTTAGTATATAAAGGCGGGATCACCAGAAATACAGAGGGCTTGCGGGAGCAATTCGAATTTGTCGCAGATGCAGCGACAGGAACGATTCTGGAGCTCAATGCACAACATGATTAACGGCAAAAGGGGGGCTGTCAAAATGACGTCCCCCTTTTGCCGTGCGTGCTTAGCGGTTCCGTTTCAATTGCGCTATTATCTCTTTACCCGATTTATCCCATTTGAGCGCCCGATAATAGGCATCATGGTAAAAGCTGTACCAAGCCCCATTTTCCAGTCCGTCTTTCATCCACTTCTCCTTTGCCTCGATGGATGTCATTGGATAATCGTCATAAGCGAGCACCCAGAGGACATTGGCATGTGCATGCGTCGGCATGATATCGGCCATATGAATCAGACTGTCCGCTCCATCTTTGATGATGATGATTGCATGTCCATCACTATGACCGCCAGTGTGAATCATTTTAATGCCGCCGGTTATATCTTTCTCTCCTTCAAATGGGCGTACAAGAGACGAGATCGCCTCCCAATTTTCAGCCCAATATGTACTTTTTGACCGAATATTCGGGTTTTGCATTTCATTCCATTCCGTTTGGGTCGTAATGATTTCTGCACGCCCGAAAACAGGCACCCAGGCGTCACCTTCACGTTTCGTCAAACCGCAGGCATGATCGAAATGTAAGTGGGTCATCAAAATGTAATCGATATCATTTGTACCAATGCCCAGTCTTTCAAGATCCGCTATGAGAGCGGATTCCTCCGTCACCCCAAAATTCCGCTTTAGCTTGTCATTCATCTTTCCATTGCCAATCCCGGAATCGATAAGCATGTTCAAGCCATTGGCCTGTACTAAGATCGGATCTGTACGTAATTCGATTTGATTATTATCGTTAACCGGGTATTTCTTGGACCAGAGCGGCTTTGGTACGACACCGAACATCGCTCCGCCATCCAAATGAGTCACGCCGCCATTCAACCATGTAAGTTTTATTTCCCCTATTTGCAAAGTTTCCATTTTACCCCTCCTCTTCTGTTAGTTTAACACCAGCTTCAATATCTGGAAATGGATAACGATCATCCCGGATGAGTAAATGAACTGCACCATCCCCTCCTACCAGTCAGCAAGACCCTGACAGCCTGCTTGCACTTGCCAAGGCAATCACATGACCAGAACAAAAAACCAGATGCTGTGCATCTGGTTACCTGTTGATGGCTCTTATTGGAACATAGCTTCCAAGCGGTAGATCCGATTTCCTTTACTTGAGAACTTTTCTTCGTATTCCGTCATGATATTCCCTTCAAAGCTGCTATTATGCAGGTCCAGGCTTACATATTTCAACAGCATGCCGTATTCGGAAATACTCTTCAAGGAGGATTCGAATAACCCTTGGTTATCGGTCTTGAAGTGGATCTCGCCGTTGTCAGGCAGGATGCCTTCATACACCTCAAGGAAAGTTTTATACGTTAACCGTCGTTTCGCATGACGTGATTTCGGCCATGGATCGGAGAAGTTCAGGTAAACGCGATCCACGTCACCTTTTGCAAAATAATCCCCTAAGTTTGCTGCATCAACATTCAACAGCTTTAAATTCGGCACTTCCGCTTCAATCAGCAGGTCCAGTGCAGCGACAATGACGCTTCTATATACTTCTATTCCAATGAAATTCACTTCAGGATGGGCCTTTGCCATTTCGGTGATGAAACGGCCTTTCCCCGTACCCACTTCAATATATAACGGATTATCATTTCCGAAAACTTCATGCCATTTACCTTTATGGCTCACTGGCTGCTGAATTACATATTGTGGAAAATTATTCAAACGGTCTTCAGCCCAAGGTTTATTTCTTAAACGCATGATGACACCCCTATTTATAATATAATCGTTCAAACCATAACACGAGTGGATGGATTCCTGCAAGTTGATTTTTTCAGGAATGCCCTGCATCCACCCATTGAACAAATCAAAAAACTGCCGGCCATCAGCCGGCAGTCTCTGTAGTTTTCATGTATAAAACTTTCCGCAAAACACACCATAAATAAGTGAAGGGCAGGCGCAAATTCCGCCTGGAAACCCCTTAGATCCATATTCAAGAAAGGAGAGGTATTATATGCCGCTTTCCCATGAACACCAAATGTCACTATTAAAGGATATATTGACCAACCATCAATCAGACTGCTGCGGGTCCGTTTCTGAATGCGAGCAGGTGGAAAGGCTCGTCAAATCCTTGATGGTCAACATGGATATCGATAGCAATGTGAAAACGATACTGACGGAGATTTACGACTACAGCCAGGGGGGCATCGGTGCCGCCGATTTAGATGCACATATTACGACCCACCAGAACGACCTGTCCCAGTGGGTGGATGATATCGATCAGTTCTGATTAGCCAACCAATAATAAGGCTTCTAGCTTTTGCAGTAAATCATTTCTTTCCTCGTACCGATTTCTACGATGATGCCATTGGATGGAAAGCACAAGTTGTGAAACCGTGTGCCATTTCATCCTCATCTCCAGTCCAGCATCAAGCTTTTTGCCGTAACGGGCAAGCCATTGATTCCATTCCTCCCTAGGGATATAGGAATACAGGAGGATGCCAAGGTCAATGGCCGGATCGCCAATGACAGCCCCATCCCAATCAATGAGGAACAAACCGTCCGTTTCGGTCATGAGCCAATTATTATGGTTCACATCACAATGACAAACGACTTCTTCGTCACATTCGATCAACAGGAGATTATCCTGTAAAAAATGAATGGCCTGCTTGATGATCGGAATATCCGTAACATCGGAAGATAATCCGATTTCTATGTCTGTAAGTATACTTTCAGGTCGTAAAGGGGATTTCCCAAGCCTTTTGAGCATGCTTAACAAAGGATCGGATTGATGAATTTTTTGAAGCAGCTTTGCGACTCTTATATTGTCCATTTCCTGCTGAGATAGCTCCCTGCCTTCCATCCAATGCTGGGCAGTAATGACATCCCCATTCTCCAGGCGTTTTGTCCACATTAATTTCGGAACAATGCCCTCAGCTGAAAGAACAGCTAAAAATGGCGATGAATTACGTTTGAGGAAGAGCTTCTGCCCATCTTTCTCGGCTATAAAGGCTTCTCCTGTAGCTCCTCCAGCAGGGGATATATCCCACTCCTGACCTAATAAATGTTCCAACTGGTTCACCTTCGATTTCCTCGCTTAATCATACAAATGTGGGTACGTTACCTAGTGTATGTATTACCACTACTTTGAGTCCATGTTTAATAAAAAACCCGCCTGCTGGCGAAGCTGCATATATACGTGCATCGGGATGATACCCGCAATTAAAAACATCCTCATTCTAGAGAAATAAAAAAATAGCTATTGAGCAATTTAACAATAGCCATAAATTAAATTTTAGTTGAAAAAAGGTTTCTTCGTCAAGTACTATAAAACGATTATACTCATAAAACAAAAACAAATAAATCATTTCATATTTTGCATGGGAGTCAATCCTTGATCATGACGCGGATTTTATCTGTCAAAACCGCAGCAGCCACTTGATCCTTTCCAACTATTTCTCCATCCGACTGGATTTTTGCTGACCCATGATTTTTCATTTTTATCATTTTACCAGAAAAAGAATCGACGTTTTTTATCTTTAGATGCCCGCCCCATAAAACGGTGATGAAAACGGCCAATAATTTCAGCAGGGCAATATCATGAACGGCGATAATATTCAACCTGCCATCATGAAGCTTTGATTGCGGTGAAATTTTCATCCCCCCGCCGAAGTATGGCTGGTTCGCAATGACAATGAACCACACCTTTTTCAACATATGGATTTCCCCATCAACGACCAGTTCCATACTGCCAGGCTTATAGGTGAATAATTGTTTCAAAAAAAGGATGAGATAAATCAATTTACCCGCCTTGACGAGATTAAACCATTTTTTCAGGCGAGAACGGTCAGCTTCAGCGGAAATTTTAGCATCAATCCCCATTCCCAGGCTGTTCATAAAATATCCGTCCATGCCATCCGTCTCGTACTGACCGATATCAATGGCTTTGTGTGCGTTATCCTGGAATAACCGAAGGGCTTGAGCGACACCCTTCGTTTTTTGGATGCCCCGTACATAATCATTGCCGGAGCCCGCGGCAAGGGATCCAAGGATGGCATGTGGAAATGGAAGGGCGCCTTTGAGCATTTCATTTATCGTGCCATCCCCCCCTACCGCAATGATCCTGGTATCCCGGTCCGTACCTGATAAAATTTCCGCCGTCAATCGGGATGCATGCCCTTTTTCTTCCGTAAAAAACACTTCATGGTGAACGCCATTGGATTTCAGCACCTTCTCCACTTTCTCCCAAACCTTCATGCTTGTTTCATTTCCAGCCCTCGGGTTGACGATGAAATAAAGGGTTTCATTAAGGTTCGGCATGCTCATTCGCCTCTTGTTGGTGATGGTCGGCTTCCCATTCCGGTCGCATGCTCGATGTCGTTTGACAATATTCCAGCAATGCCTGCGCAGCTTTCAATTGCTGTGCCTTAATGGGCGATGAAGTGGTCCGCATCCGTTCAAACCATTCCTGGAAGGTCCGTTTATCCAATACCGTCATATCATATGGGGCTTCGGGAAAATCAATATAACCATTCCGCGATAGGATCACCTTTTTGATCGGGACGTTCACCTCATAAAGTGAAAATAACTGGGAGACGATGTTTCCCATCCGATTTGCACTCAATAATGGGTTCAGCACTTTTTTGTCAGGGTGCTTATGATGCCTGCGAATCCAGAACCGGTCGCTCGAGCCGATGAATGCTGCATCCTCTTCCGCCTCGACAAAAGTGATGCACCACGCGTCGACTGGGGTCAATAAGATGACATCGACTTCAACAGGCGCGTTTTTTAATAGAAAGATAGGCTTGTATAAAACAAGAAACGTATCGGGAAAACGCTGCAGGAAAAAGCGGAGCCTTTCATCCAAAAAGAATGATCGGTCCACAAATGATTTTTCACGCAGCGTCGAACTTCCCCATTTCATTTGAAAACGAAGCAACTGATTTAAATAATTCTGCTTTAATTCATCCAAACTGGCTGGACGGAAGGGAAACCTTAATGAAAAAATATTGGGGTCGTCGATCTGATTCGGCAGCACCGGCTCTTCTGCCTCTGTATCCTGCTTCTCCGTCCGGTGGAACAAGCCCTTCACTTTTTTCATTAAGCTCTTGGATTCGTCCTGGGCTAGGTCCAGTATCGCCTGTTCCTCCTCTACGTTATGATCGCCATACAATTGATCCAGTTCACCTGCTTGATAAGCAGCCTTCAATTTTTCCCATTGCTGTTTTTTCAATCGTGCATATTGTGTTGGATATCGGTAAATATCCTGCTCATACCGGGAAATATAATCTTGCATCTTTATGAGCTGTGCCATTCGGCCACCTCTCTCTCTATTATTGAAGATGTATCGTCAAAACCTTTTCATATGAAGGCGATTCCCCGATATGTGTTTGATAGAGCGCAACCTGGACTGCCTGGAAATGCTCATCATTTACATTCGCCACCTGCCGGACGCTTTTCAAAGAAAAGGGATCTTCCCCCTCGAATTTTCTTGCTAGCGTTATATGAGGCTTAAATGGCTTTTTATCAAGCTGAAAACCAGCCTCCACACATGAATGATAAATTTTCTCCTGTATCGAAAAAAGCCTTTCCTGCTGTTCCACACCCGTCCAAAGGATCCTGGGACTGTCATCCTTGCCAAAAGCGCCTATTTCAGCCAGCGTAAGCTCGAATGAGGCCTCTTTCGCAAGCACGCCCTCCACTCGCCTTATAGCATCCTTTTTCATTGAATCGTCAGCACTGCCCAAAAACGCCAACGTAATATGATAATCGGCAGGATGCAGCCATTTCTTAAATGGAAACCCTGAATTCAGTCGTTCCGTCACAGCATGTAAATAAGCCTTAATATCGTCAGGTAAAACTAAAGCAAAGAAAAAATGAGTATTCATGGTCACTGACATTCCTTCCTGATCTTCCTCTAATTTTACCATAATTCCCATGCCATATACTCTCCTTGCACATGCTTTCATCATATTCCGGCCAGCAAGAAAAAGAAGGAAAGCTCAGTCCGAAAACGGGAAATTAGAGGAGACGGATTATTCTGGGCGCTTTCGGACGAATCATTTCATTCCAGGTCGGATTCCCCGCGCTGGCGGACGGATTATCGAAGATATAATCGAGAAATCAAAAAAAGGACCGCAAGCGGTCCTTTTCCGTCACATTCTTTTTTAGGTAAACAACGTTTCATAAAGCAGGAACAGGTTCAGCCCAATAATTAGGACTGCAATAAGCCAGGCAATACTGGAGGTGATTTTGTGGTTGACCAGATTACCCATGATTTTTTTATTGCTTGTAAACATGATCAATGGCACCAATGCGAAGGCGATACCAAATGAGAGTACGACCTGACTCATGACCAGTGCTTTGGATGGGTTCACTCCCCATATGATGATGATTAGGGGCGGTAAGGTCGTGATGACCCTCCGCAAATAGATCGGTATATGTCTTTTTATGAATCCCTGCATGACGACATCACCTGTCATGACACCGACGGAAGAGCTGGATAATCCGGCGAACAGTAAGCCGATTCCAAAAAACATCGCGACGGATGGTCCAAGCATCGCCCCGAATTGTTGATAGGCTACATCCAAATCCTCTACTAATATCCCACTCTTATGAAATAGGGCGGCTGAAACGATGACCATGGCGGCATTGATTCCGCCTGCAATCAACATGGCGATGACTATATCAATCTGTTCAAAACGAAATATCCTTTTTCTTTCCAAGTCATTTTTACCGACTATCCTTTTTTGTGTTAAAGAGGAATGAAGGTAAATCGCATGGGGCATTACAGTCGCTCCGAGCATTCCTGCCGATAGTAAAATGCTGTCCACTCCTTCGAATTTTGGAGTGAATAGCCCTAGAGCGATGGCCGATGTATCAGGATGTGCATAAAAAACCTGAGCTCCGAAAGCTAGCACTACAACAAAGATCATGACCGTGATCAACGCTTCGAATGTCCGATAACCTCTGCGCTGGAATTCCAAGATGGCGAAGGAACCAATGGCTGCAAGGAGGGCCGATGTGATGAGCGGGAGGTCGAAGAGCAAATAGATTCCAAGTGCAGCACCTATGAACTCAGCTAAGTCCGTGGCCATGATGACGGCTTCGGCCTGTATCCATAGTAAAATTGATGTTTTTTTCGAAAATCTCTCCCTGCATAACTCAGGAAGGTTTTTACCGGTGGCTATCCCTAGTTTGGCCGACAGTGTTTGAATGAGCACAGCCATCAAATTCGATGCGAAGATAACCCACAATAAGGTATAGCCATATTTTGAACCGGCTGTAATATTGGTTGCATAATTCCCAGGATCGATATAGGCGACAGCTGCAATGAACGCTGGGCCCAAATATGGAAGCAGATTTTTGAATCCTCGGGAAGAAGACTGATGTAATGCACCAGACATGTCTATTCAACTCCTTTTTATATGCAACTCAAAATGTTGCGACAAGTAAACTTTTTAGGTTATTAGCAAGTATATTCCTGGATCTTGAAAATGTCAAAAGGGACAAACTGAAAATTTTTTTAATGGATTCAAGCGGCTTATAGAAGGGGGGCCGAGAGGGGGTGAAAGACTAAAAACCCCTTTGCCAGTGCGGCAAAGGGGGGATCCACAATCAGTTAATTGAACCGCATTGCCTTTCGATTTCCTCGGAGAAAAGCTGTTGCAATCTTTTGGTTACCGGACCGGGCGCACCGGTTGCGATCGTCTGGCCATCGATGTTAATGATCGGCGTCACTTCGACGCTTGTGCTCGTATAGAGGACTTCCTCCGCTGCCATCATATCCTCGATCGTGAAAGTTTCTTCCACGTAGGGAATGCCATGATCGGCGCACAGCTTGAGCATCACCTGGCGGGTAATCCCGTTCAAGATCAAGTTGGAAGCGGGATGGGTTCTCAGCGTGCCGTCGACGACGATTGAAACATTGGACGAGCTTCCCTCCGTGACCAGACCGTCACGATGCTGGATCGCTTCGTCACAGCCAGCTTCCGCCGCTATTTGCTTAGCCATTATGTTACCAAGGAGATTTAAGCTTTTGATATTACAGCGCAGCCAACGAATATCGTCCGTCGTGATGCCCTTTACCCCTGGTTTCATCTTTCCTGTATAAGGCATTTCCTTCGTATAGGCAACAAATACCGGTTCGACGTCCGAACTTGGAAAAGCATGTGTCCGCGGACTTACACCCCTTGTGAGCTGCATATAGATGATTCCGTCCTGCAATTGATCTTCAGAGATAAGCTCTTTCACGCGGGTTTCAATTTCCGCTACCGTGAAGGGAACTTTCATCTGAATCAATCTTGCGCTGTCCAGCAAACGGTTCAGATGCATGTCTCCCGCGAATAACTCACCATTATAAACCCGGATGACCTCGTAGACGCCATCACCGAATTGATATCCCCTGTCCTCGATATCAACCGATACATCGGCCCTGTTTTTTATTTCGCCGTTAAAAATGATTTTTCCCATGTTTTCTCCCTCTTTGACCTCTTATTTTGCCAATTCATGAATGGCACGTGCATAAATGGACGTAGCCTTAAGCATATCTTCAATGTCAATATATTCATCTTTCTGATGCGCAATATCCTCACTGCCGGGGAATAGCGGTCCAAATGCAACGCCTTCCTTAAGCGAGCGGGCGTATGTACCGCCGCCTATTGAAAGCAGTTCAGCTTTATCACCGGTCTCCGCTTCATAAACCTCCTGCAGCGTCTTGATCAAAAAACTGTCGCTATTGACATAATGTGGCGTTGAATGCGAATTGGTCTTCACATTTAAATTATATGCAGCCAGCCTTTCCTCCAATGCCGCCTTTTGCTGTTCCCATTCGAATGTCACCGGGTAGCGCACGCTGAAGCCAATCGAGCTGTCGGCTTGCTTTGAATAATTGAAAACGCCGGCATTGATCGTCAAATCACCCGTTTCCTCATCCGCATAGGCCAACCCAAGATTATTTCCGCGGGAATCTTCAAACAAACGATCCTTGATGAATGTGAAGTAGGATTTCGCATGCGGATCAAGCGGAAGGTCCGCTAAAAAGGCGGCTAAATGCAAACCTGCATTGATTCCATTGTTCGGCTCCATCGCGTGTGCAGACACGCCGTTCAATTCAAGGAGCACTTGATTTTTTTGCGGAACTGCTTGACCCTTCAACGAGTATTTTTGCATATAAGCCTGATAGTTTGCCACCACTTCATCAGGATTGGCAGCCTCGACAATCGCCGTTGCAAAATCAGGTACCATGTTCGTCCTTCGTCCTGAAGAGAATTCGATGACATTCACTTCAGAGCTCGTGCCATTTCCTGCATCAACAGGATGGATGACGGATAAGTCCCAAATTCCTTTTTCGGCACTGATGATCGGGAAGTCCGCATCTGGCGCAAAGCCCATCGATGGCATTTCTTCCACTTCAAAATAACGATCCACGCAGCGCCAGTTCGATTCCTCATCTGTCCCGATGATCATTCTCACACGTTTGTTCAATGGCTGTCCAAGCTCCCTCACCAGCTTCATTGCATGATAGGCGGCCATCGTCGGACCTTTATCATCGATTGCACCGCGAGCATAAATGCGGCCATTGCGGAGCTCCGCGCCAAACGGATCCGAACTCCACCCATCTCCTTCCGGTACAACGTCAACATGACACAAAATCCCGATTAACTCTTCGCCTTCACCCATTTCAATATGTCCGGCGACATTATCGACATTCTTCACGGTAAAACCGTCTTTTTCACCCAATTGAAGCATGAAGTCAAGCGCTTCCTTCACCCCTTGACCAAATGGTGCATCCTCTGTCTTGTTTTCTTCATCCAGAACACTTTTTATTTTCAGCAAATTTTGAGTGTCCAGCAATAGATCCATTTTCCTTTTTTCAACTTCTTCTCGCCAATTCATTTCAGTCACATTCGACAACTCCTCTTTTATATATATTATTCATTTTATCACTTTTCCTACCTGTTCCGCCAAGTGTTGGACCCTTTTCTTCGTATTCCCTGTCCAACACTCCGGTCAAACTACCCGGCATGATGCCCAATCAGCTAATCGGATCATTAAAACAAGAAAAGGAAATCGTTAGAGCGGCAGTGTCATCCGGCAAGGATGCGCCTTCAAAAATGGAACATCGTTATATTTTTTTGTATCCTAAGTACAAAATGATTGCAGAATTGAATTTTAACCACTAGAATTAAACATGAAGCGCGGCTTTGCTGAATGTACCAGGAAGAAGATCTCTGCAAGCTCATGGGCGCTAATGCCTAATAGACCGGTCAAGCTATTCTGTTGGATGGAAACACACAATTGGTACATTAAAGCATCGTTAACGCTCTCAATATGATGTGAGCCATCCTGGGGAGACTCTTTGGATAGGTCCACTTGCCAAGTACATTTATATAGTATTGCTCGCTGATTATCTATCTTTCAAACTAGCCATTAACCTATATTCATCATACAAAACGATTGGGAGTGATCATGATGGGAAGATTAACAAATAAAATAGCCATTATTACTGGCGGAGCATCTGGTATGGGGAGAGAAATGGTCGATTTATTCACAAAAGAGGGAGCACAAGTCATCGCTGCCGATATTAATGAAAAAGCTGTGGCAGTGGTGAATGAATTGGAAAACGTCCATGGAATGGTGCTTGATGTATCTTCAGACGATAGCTGGAAAACCATGATGGAAGATGTCATTGCTGAATTTGGGAAGGTCGACATTTTGATTAATAATGCCGGTATCTCCTCCGAAAAAGGAATTAACGATACGACTTTGGCCGATTGGCAGCTAATGATGGGCATCAATGGGTTTGGTCCATTCCTTGGAATGAAGCATGTCATTCCTTACATGGTTAAAGAAGGTAAAGGGGCGGTTGTGAATATTTCTTCCTTCACGGCACAAATCGGAATGGGCCTAAACTCATACTCAGCTTCCAAAGGCGCGGTCCGTGCCATATCCAAAGCTGCCGCTACCCAATATGGCCGCATGGGTGTCCGTGTTAACGCCGTATTCCCCGGCATCATCGAAACACCTATGACGCACAAGTTGGAAGAGTCCAAAGAGCTTGTGAACCAGATGATCCAAGCGACTCCGCTCCAACGTCTCGGTCAACCTGCCGATATTGCAAATGCCGTGCTTTACCTGGCATCCGATGAAGCTTCATACGTAACAGGTGCGGAGCTTGTTATCGATGGCGGATATTCGGCTCAATAAAGAAAAAAAATCCCGTTTCCGAAATCCGGAAGCGGGTTTTTCAATATATTCGATTGGACAATCTAACGGATGGGAGAGTCAGGTTAACACACCAATGAAATAGCCAAAAGCCGTAAATACCAAACACCAGCTAAATGCCCCTGCACCGGCAAATAAGAAGTATTTTCGTTTCCCCATTCCATTCATTCCGGAAAGGTAACTTGCGAAGTGGCGGACACCCGGGATGAAATAAGCAATGATAATGGTCCATGGACCATATCTATTGAACCATGCCTCCAGCTTTTCCAACCTTGGCGGAGTCATTTTGATCCATTTACCATGCTTTCTCAGAAAAGGTTTGCCCACCTTTTTCCCAATGAAATAACTCACAAGCATCCCGGAGATCGAGCCAAGGAAACTTACGAGGAATGCCCCTTGAACATTCAAAACGGAAATGGATGATAAATAGCCGACAAAAGTCATCATGAACTCATCAGGTACCGGCAAACCAATGATGCCAAGTGCCAGCAGTCCATATATCGCAAAATATCCATAGTTTGATATCAGTTCTTTTACCATTTCCATCTATAGTACCCCTTTAAAATATAATCCATTGTCCGATCCGTTCTTGTTACGTAATTGCTTCTATATAATAGGATAACCTAAATTCCCCCATATGAGTTGTTTTTCCTAAAAAAAGAAAAAAAAAGAAGATTAAGCACGATTTTTGTTGAAAGACCTGGCTAAAGGAATGATTGCGCCAAAGCTAAAGCGGACTCGATGACCGAGCCCGCCCGTTTTAGTTCACGATTTTTATTTCCTTGATCGGCCAGTACACCAGATTGGCTTTACCGACAATTTCATCGACGGATATCGTACCGATTTCCCGGCTATCCAAACTGTTTTGGCGATTGTCCCCCATCAGGAACAACTGATTATCAGGTACCGTCATCCCGCCTGTAATATCCTCAAGCTTAAAGGATTCAGTCAGCGGCATTCCTCCTGCCATTTGTTCCTTATATTCGTCCAAATAGGGTTCTTCATAAGCTTTTCCATTAATATAAAGCGTATCATCTTTATATTCAATGTGGTCACCTGGAAGACCAATAACCCTTTTAATATAATCTTTATCTACCGTAGCATGAAAAACGACAATATCAAATCGATCGATGCTATCGATGTTCGTTCCAAACTTGGTAAGAACGATTCGCTCATGATCTTGAAGGGTCGGCATCATCGACTCGCCGTCTACGACAATCGGTGCAAATATATACGTCCGAATTAAAAAAGCTAGAATGACTGCAATCCCGATCGCTTTTATCCATGAAAAAACTTCTTTTCTATTTTCCAATCGAAGTCCCTCTCTCTGTTTTTTATTCATGCCATTATATCATAATCCTTTCATGATCACGTCATACAAATACCCGCTTTTTTTTCCATAATCCATCATTTCCATTTTTCAAACTGGCTTTCGATGGTTTCCCATTCTATTTCCCGCCGTTGCATTTTGGGCGGGCATATCGCATTGTAGGTACGGACTTTCTCATTGATTCGTTCAATTTGACTGGTTAATTGCCTGTTCTCGACATTCGTTTTTCGCAACCGGACGATTTCGGATAGCTCTTCGCGAATTTCCTTTTGCCATTTTATCCACAGCGGAAGGAAACCGGCATCTTTCGCCTTTGACAGGAAGTTGTCATACATATTTCCCGAAAGCGCCGACTCCGGAAGCGGCTTCCCAAAACCAGGGTTATTCTTCAGACCGTTGTCTTTTTCATAATCCCGAAAAATTTGATCCATCCAATTCACATGACCCTGCTCATCACCCATAAACGTTCCTCCAGTCATTTATACATCTTTTTACAATTATAGCATTTTTCTCTACGTTCACTCCATCCCGAACAAATCGGCAAATAACATTATAAAAAAGGATTCCCGTTTCACGGAATCCTTTTTTAGCCTCATTTAACTGTGATTTTCCTTTTTGTCACTGCCTTGTTCTGCGATTTATCCGTCACTGTATACGTCAAGGTATAGCTACCCTTTTTGTTCGTATTCACGGACCCCGTTATTTTGATCTTATTCGTCACGTTTCCATCCAAGTTATCTTTAGCCGATACGCCTGATTTAGAATTGAATGTGGACTTATAGGCAATCGTTTTATTGGCAGCTCCCGAGATGACAGGCTTCGTGCTGTCTATTGTGATCTTTCTGGTTACTGTCGCCGTATTAGCCGATTTGTCTGTAATGGTATACGTTAATGTATACGTTCCTTTTTTCTTCGTATTCACCGTACCTGTTACCTTGATTTTCCCAGTCAGGTCGCCATCGAGATTATCTTTTGCGGTTACGCCTGACTTAGGATTGAATGCCGAGTTATAGGCAATCGTTTGATTGGCCGCTCCCGAGATGACAGGCTTCGTGCTATCTATCGTGATCTTTCTGGTGATCGTCGCCGTGTTTTTCGAAGAATCGGTGACCGTATACTTCAATGTATAGCTTCCCTTTTTCTTCGTGTTCACCGTACCGGTCACTTTTATTTTACTTGTCAAGCTGCCATCCGCATTATCCTTGGCACTCACGTTTGATTTCGGATCAAATGAAGCATTCAAACCGATCGTTTTACTTCCTGCACCTGAGATGACTGGCTTAACTTGATCATAAACGGTTATCTTCCTTATGACCTTGGCAACATTCCCCGCCTTGTCAGTAACCGTATAGGTCAAATTATAAGTACCCACCTTCTTTGTATCCACCTTGCCCTCAACCCGGATGGCGCTCGTCAGATCTCCATCTTTATCATCCTTGGCTTTTACATTGGACTTGGCATCGAACTTTGAGTTGTATGGAACCGCTAAGTTCTTTGCCCCTGAAATTACGGGTGCGTTTGCATCCATGACAGGACTCGATGGCTTATTGGAAATATAAGCCGAGGAAAGGTATCCCTTGATTTTTTTATCTTCCGTTTGTACGGGGAACCAGACAAACTTATTCGCCGCCGACTCCTCATAGACAAGATCGCCGGTCATGATCAGCCATGTATCCTTTGGCACCGTCGTATACCCAGAAGAGGTGCTGGCCTTTCCCCTTATTTTCACACTCGAAGTGGTGACCGCTTTGTCCCCTGCCTTGAACCAATAGACGGAGTCATGCGTTTGCCCGGTCAGCGTGTATTCCAGCTTCTTAAAGATGATATTGGCCGTACTCCCTCGATCATACTCAAAGTCTGTTGTGCTGAATGGATAGCTTGCCAATTTTGTACCGGACAAGTAGCTTTGTTTTTCCAGCTCGGCAAATACTTCCTCTTGATAGGCACCCGTATTCCTTTTCCCGTTTTCCTGGTAAAGTGGGCTATTCACTGGCTTTGTCCCATTGTAGGCCATGACTGGGAAATACCAGTTTTCAATGACACGGCGTCCTGCCCCTTTGATTTTCGGCAAATCTTTTCTTGCATACATGCCGCTCAATACCTCGACACCGGCCTCGATGTTGTAGACGATATCATTTTCCAGCTTTTTCTGGTCATACCCGCTTTTATTGGTAAGCTGCATCAAGCCAATGCCCCCATCACTGGATTTGATCGGCTTGCCAGCGTCATTGAATTGCCTCCAATCGCCATTTTCCTGCGTGGCCACCGCTTTCACCACTTCTGGGGGGATCTCAGCCTTAATTGCTGCATTCGTCAGCAAGCAGTTGATTTGTCCGTAAGAAGGATTTTTATTCGGTTGGATTTGACCTAGCGGTGAACAAACATCGGTCCATTCAGACTCTGCGAAAGCTTGTCCATTGAACAAGCTGAATGTTAAACAGGACAAAATTCCAACCTTCATTAATGGGATCTTCATTGATCGAACTCCAATCTATTAGAATTACTATAATAGTAACATGACAGATTAGTAATTTGAGGGAAAAACGGATATTCAAGGAAAATTAATCTGTAATTCCCAATCCCAATGCCTTGAATAAAAAAAGAAGCTGACCCATCTCCGGGTCAGCTCCTTCTCCACATCACAAAGCTATGTATCATGTTCGATCAGACGATCACTTCCACCGTATCAATTGGCTTCCTGACGAGACACATGATTCCCGGCACGATGAAGAAAATAACCGGCCATATTTGAAAAACGGTCACTATCCCCGTAATGATCCATATAATTCCGGCTGGCTTCGCTTTGCCGCCTTTTAATAGAAAGATAGAACTCAAGCCGCCTGCCAATGCAATG
Organism: Bacillus sp. mrc49; assembly: GCF_002803435.1. NCBI lineage: Bacteria > Bacillati > Bacillota > Bacilli > Caryophanales > Bacillaceae > Bacillus > Bacillus sp. mrc49. The sequence goes on from NZ_PHNG01000762.1 coordinate 89,317, forward strand.
ATCAATGAGATGATCCCCGCCCACAGCAGACCCATGAATAACTTGATGGACATATCGATCTCGGATGCCGAAAACTCCGAATCGGTCATTAATGAATAGTCCACCAGTCCTTTCAAATCCACACTTTTGATATAAACGGCTGCAATAATCGTTACAATCAAAAAGATCGCAGCGATGCTGACGCCAATGATACTTAATGCGTATTCCCATGTACGTTTCAATTCGTTCGCCTCCCCAAGAATGTTACTCATATATAATACCCATATTGTAGCGGATTAAAAGACTTTTATTCAAACAACCACATAAACTGCCAGCGGTTTGCTTGATATCCCCAGCAATCAGGGGCGATGGGGAAAGGGGAATGTGACATCGAATGAGAAGTACCCTGAAAATATTGATGTTCGATATAAGCAGGGAAAGGTTTTAATCAGAGCCTAAACCGTGCGAAACGATCAACGCCACCAATCCTTCCACAGAAGGTTCTAGTGGCATCATATGTACGGAAAATCCATAGTCTTGGATTCTTTTGCCGGTGCTTTTGCCGATGACGCCAATCGAAGCACGCCTTAACAGCGCTTCAATATCCACATTTGCCTTGCTAGTGTATTCCATCAGCATATCAACTGAATGCCGGTTCGAAAAAAGCACCGTATCGACAGCTTTTTCGGCTAGCATTCTCGGCAGTATTTCAAGGAATCTCTCATTGACAAATTTCTCGATCGATTGGACATAATCCGCTTCCCCATAATCCGAATCGATTCGGTTCTTATCGCTATCTCCAATAACCAACAGCCTTCCCGTATCCTCCATCTCGGTTTGGAGCTTTGCCACCAATCCGCGCTGTTGCAAAACCTGCTTCGATTTCCTCGATACAACATAAAGTTCAGATGATATCCGCCGAAAATCAATGGCATGTTCTGTGAGAGAATCCAAGAATCCGTGGATGCTTTCTGGTGAAGTGAAGAGAATTCGTTCATACGAAAGAAAAGAGAGCAACTGGCTTTCTTCCATTTTCACACCATTCGCCATCCATTTCGGGAACTCGATGACATCGCCGCCAAGTTCCTGCAACTCTTCCGCCAAATGACTCTTTGCCGTGCCAGTCCTGGCCACTAAAAATTGTTGTCCGTAAAGTGGTTTCTTCTCGAACCATTGCAGGTTTCCCCTAAGTGTAATGACATCACCGACCAAGGTGATCGCTGGATTGAGAAGCGACTTTTCCCTTACCCTTTCCACTATATCGTCCAATGTCCCCTCGGCGGTTTCCTGTCTTCCATATGTACCCCATTGAATCACAAGTGCCGGCGTGTTTCCCGGCTTTCCATGGCCGATCAAGTTTTTGCAAATATCCGTAAGGTTGGCCACCCCCATATAAAAGGCAATCGTATCTATCCCATCGACAAGCCCCTTCCAACCTATATCTTGCAATCCTTCTCCATGGCCCGTCACCATGGCAAAAGAGCGCCCATGATTTCGGTGTGTCACGGGGACGCCCGCATAGATGGAGGCGGCAATCCCAGACGTAACGCCCGGAATGATTTCAAAGGAGATCCCGTTAGCTTGCAACGACTCCGCTTCCTCACCCACTCTTCCAAAAACGGCAGGGTCCCCGCCTTTCAGACGAATGACCACCAATCCATCAAGGGCCTTCGACACAAGCAGGGCATTGATGTCCGATTGATCGATGCCATTCGAATAAGGTGTCTTCCCGCAATAAATCAATTCGCAATCGAGCGAGGCGGCTTCCAATATTTTGGGATTCAGCAGTCTATCATATATAATGACATCCGCTTTTTCAATGGCCCCTTGGCCTTTTACGGTAATCAGTCCCGCATCCCCCGGGCCTGCGCCCACAAAATAAACCTTGCCAATGGTCATTGCGCCCTCACCCCTATCTGCTTGCAATCCCGTGATAAAATTTCACCAGTTCCACCATTGCACTGCCCATCCGTTGATCCTCAGGATAAATGACCCGTTCGATTCCTTCATCGATTACCACTTGCGCCGTTACCTTTCCGACTGCTAGTGCAACGACCTTCGATTTGAATTGTTCAATTATTTGATCCTCCAGACCTTGTTCACGGACAAATTTCATTAAATTGCGAGGCTGCGGTGCACTCGTGAACACGACGGAATCGATGGTGCCATCAAGGATTTCTCCTGCTAACTGCTGCATTGTTTCTATTTCAGGCGCTATATGTTCATAAGGAAGGATTTCTTTATGTTCCACGCTTTGTTCATCCAGCCAATTCATCAAGAGCGGAGCCGGATCGCCATGAAGCTGCAGGGCAACCTTTACAGCGCCTGACAGATGTCCTTCCAGGTTGCGGACGAGTCCTGCCGTACTTCCATCATCATCACGGATCAACGGCTTGAGGCCAAGCTTCTTCAGCATATTCACCGTTTTATAGCCCCTGGCTGCGATTTTCATTGACCGTAAAGCTGCTATGAAACGCTCCCCCGCTTCCAGCTTCAATGCCGTTTTATATAAAAGCTCCGTACCCACTCCCGTCGTAAGGATGATCCAATCGAACTCCCCTGCCATCAAACGGGTGACATCCTCTTCCAAATGGGAATCATCAAGGAATACCGTCCCTTGTGCCGGACGAACAAGCGGGACTCCGCCAAGATTATGAACGATCTTGCTGAGCTCTTCCGTTTTCCTTGCCCCCAATAAAGCAATGGTCCTGCCATCAAGCTTACTCATGTTTGTTCCTCCTATATGTCAATTTAATTTTTGATCGTGCTGGTCCACCTCACATATTATACAAATTTTCAGTCTTTTACACCATGGAAAACGAATGACACCTGAAAATCCTTGACCTCTTCCAGGGCGGCGCCAGATTTCGTTCATTTTCCAATTCCCGATTATATCCGCTTTAAGTCTGATACATCTTGACCATCACATGACATGCCGTGTATGGCACCAAACCTAATGAATGCTTCCCCATCCAGTTCCCCCATATCGTCCACCATTGAAATGACAAATATATCAGCTTCCAGGTGTTTTATGAAGCCTTGCACCTCCCCGGGAACATTAAGGAGGTCAACCGAAACCAAGAAGTTATGTTTATGGGCAAAGTCGAGAAAACTCAAAAGCAAATCATCATTTTCATCAACGAAATCGAGATGACTTTGTTTTTTTGCCTGATATAGCTTCTTGATTTTCTTAATATATTTCGTCTGGACATTCATTTGGTGGATGTTATCGACATAAAGCAGGCGATAGCCATCATACATTCCGTTGGATGCCATATTGGCTGCCACTAAAAATGCATCCGACACTTTTAAGATTCTGACCACATCGAATTTCCTTAAGTCATTAGGATCCGAGTATAGTTCCACCAGTTCTTTTCTTTCCATCATATTAAGCAATTGTTTTTTCATCATTGATTTCCTTCCAACTGGAATTCACCGTTTTGCCAAAGCAAATAGCCTGTCACGCAGATCACGCGCTGTGAATGGCCCTCTGGGCAGCCTGCTCATCTCCTTTTTTCACAAAAACATCGTATTGAGTCATTTTGTTGCGATTTTGAAAGTCCGTGGAACCTAGCTGGAGAGGCGTTTTCGTTTTGAAGCCCACCCCTTCCCTTTCCAATTTTGCGATCACCTTAAAATAATTATCATGGCCGAATGCGGTATAAATACAAGTCCAATATTTATAGGTAATCAGTTTGGCCATTACCACACATGCTACGACCAAAATCAGCGTTCCAATGATGATATACTTCATACTTTCCAGCTCCTTTTCCAGTTTCAAACGTTTGGAATATCCCTTCTTTACACTATATTCTTTGTGCCATCGATCATCTCCTTTTTAAACGGCCTTCTCTTTGGTCAGGGCCGATTCGGCAACCATTGTAAATGCTGCTACATTCATATAAAAAACAAATTAAATATTTCTTTTCTTTGTTGCAATGTTGTCGTGCTATGTAGTACAATAACATTGTGAAATACTTCACAAAGTAATTACTTACAACAAGAACCCAAACGTGAAAACAGGCAAGCTTGCCATTTTTTTGCACCAATATGTGAATTTATTCACAAACTTAACAGGGGGATGATCAGGCAACCTTTCTAAAGAATGCCCCTGGGATACGGGGGACAGAATAGTACTGCAATGAAATTCGAGTAGGGAATTATTTATATCAAAAGTGATTTACATTCGGAGAAATTGGAGGTATTCATTATGAATTCTACAAAAGGAACGAAAGTCGTTTTGGTTGGTACTGGCGCAGTTGGGTCAAGTTATGCCTACGCATTGATGAATCAAGGAATATGCGATGAGTTGGTGCTTGTCGATTTGAATCAAGAAAAAGCGAAAGGCGATGTTATGGACTTAGATCATGGTCTTGTGTATGCGCCTAGTGCCATGAATATAAAATCCGGATCATACGAGGACTGTAAGGATGCAGCAATCGTCGTAATATGTGCTGGGGCAGCACAAAAGCCCGGAGAAACCAGGTTAGATCTTGTAAAGAAAAATATGAACATTTTTGAAGCGATCGTCGGCAGCATCATGAAAGCTGGATTTAATGGCATTTTCTTGGTCGCAACGAATCCAGTGGACATTTTGGCGTATGCGACTTGGAAATTTTCCGGTTTACCGAAAGAAAAAGTGATTGGGTCAGGGACTATATTGGATTCTGCAAGATTCCGCTCTTTATTAGGGCAAGAATTCAATACCGCACCTACAAGTATCCATGCCTATATCATTGGTGAACATGGTGATTCACAACTCCCGGTTTGGAGCTCTGCCAATTTCTCCGGTTTGCCGATCGCACCAAAATTAACGGAGGCAAGAAAAAAAGAGATTGCCGTCAGTGTCCGTGATGCTGCCTACCAGATCATTGAGTCTAAAGGTGCTACGTATTACGGAATCGCAATGGGATTGGCCAGAATCACAAAAGCGATCTTAAAGAATGAAAATGTCGTCTTGCCAGTGGGGTCATTGTTGGAAGGCGAATATGGCCATAGCAATGTTTATATCGGCACCCCTACTGTCATTAATCGCACAGGTGCAAAAAGCATTGTCGAGCTTACCCTTAACGAGAGCGAAACGGAACAGTTTGCCCGTTCTGTTCATACGCTTCAAGATATTCAAGCCCAATTTTGGGAGTAGTTACTTTCTCTAACCAGAATTTCTTACACAGGGAGCTGTCGATATGTTAGCAGAAACATATAACCCATTTAATAATCTTGCCCTTTCAGCATTAGTTGCAGCTATACCGATCCTTTTATTTCTATTATGCTTGACCATCTTTAAAATGAAGGGAATACATGCAGCCCTTTTAAACCTATTCGTTACCTTTCTTATTGTCCTCTTCCTCTTTAAGCTACCTTTGGGAGAAGCGATCGGAAGTGTGGTTCAAGGTACGTTCCAGGGAATATGGCCGATTGGCTATATCATCGTGATGGCGGTCTGGTTATATAAAATCTCCGTTAAATCCGGCAAGTTCGAGGTGTTACGCGGCAGCATTGCAGGGATTTCACAAGACCAGCGCCTTCAGCTTTTACTGATTGGTTTTTGCTTCAACGCCTTTCTTGAAGGAGCAGCAGGTTTTGGTGTACCCATCGCCATCTGTGCCGTCCTATTAGTGTCATTGGGATTCCAGCCTTTACAGGCAGCGATGCTCTGTCTGATAGCAAATGGTGCGTCAGGAGCATTCGGGGCAATCGGGATACCGGTTGGCATCATTGATACATTCGGCCTGGAAAATGTGACCTCGATGAATGTGTCCGTGATGACCGCGTTAACACTGCCACTCATTAACTTTACCATTCCGTTTTTACTAATATGGTTGATGGATGGACTGAAAGGGATCAAACAAGTATTGCCGGCCATATTAGTGACATCGATTACTTATACTGTATCCCAGGCAATCATGACCGTTTTTATTGGCCCAGAGTTAGCTGACATTATTCCATCACTATTAACAATGGGGGTGTTGGCGCTATTCCTAAATAAGTGGCAGCCTACACACATATTTTTACTCAACGGCAAAGAGTATCAGGTTGAAAAGCATACTAAGGGTGATGTTATCAAGGCATGGTCTCCATTCTATTTATTAACGGCATTTGTCTTGATTTGGAGCTTACCTGCATTTAAAGGATTGTTTTCTCAAGGAGGCGTCTTTGAATCGGCTGTTCTGAAATTTACGATTCCTGGGTCATCGATTGCGATCGGCATTGATTTAATCGGTGCTACGGGAACGGCGATCTTATTGGCTGCGCTGACGACCATCGCAACGACAAAAGCCATTAATGTCAGGGAAGGTCTTTCCCTCCTGAAAAAAACGGTTTCAGAGTTTCGGATTCCAATCATCATGATCTGTGCAATCATCGGGATAGCCAAATTGATGTCATATGGTGGATTAACCATCGTTTTAGGCGAAGCGGTTGCGACAACAGGCCATATCTTCCCGCTCTTATCTCCGCTATTAGGCTGGATTGGCGTGTTCATGACTGGGTCTGTAGTGAATAACAATACGTTATTTGCTCCGATACAGTCCACTGCAGGTCATATCATCGGGACAAACCCATCATTATTGGTTTCCGCAAACACGGCCGGGGGCGTCATGGCAAAGCTCGTTTCCCCACAATCAATCGCAATCGCTACGGCAGCAGTCGGCCAAACCGGACAAGAATCCGCCTTAACGAAAATGACATTGAAATACAGCTTTGGGTTATTAGCCTTCGTATGCATTTGGACATTCATATTGTCGCTAATCTTTTAAAACAAACGAGTAAAAACTCACGGCTTTGAAAAAAGGCTGCATCCAAGATGATTCATTCATCTTGGATGCAGCCTTTTATACATGTAAGTCCTTCCTGGCCGGATTATTTTTCCGGCACGCTACAGGAACCGTCCGCACATGCTTCAGCAGTTGCGGGATCATTGACCATTTGAAGCGGGTTTTCCTCTGCCCACACTTTTTTCAGTGTATCAAGAAATGCTTCGATTGGCTGAGCCCCTGATATGCCATACTTGCGGTTGATCACGAAGAAGGGAACACCGGTTATTCCAAGCTGGCTTCCTTCCTGCTCATCGCCCCTTACTTCAGCCGTGAATGCCGTCCCGGCGAGAACGGCTTCAGCTTCAGACTTATCAAGGCCAGCCTCTTGTGCCAGCTTGACCAATTCAGCATGATCGCCAATATGCTTACCTTCCGTAAAGTATGCTTTAAACAGGCGCTCGTTCATTTCATTCTCTTTACCTTTTGATTGGGCAAGGTACATTAGGCGGTGAGCATCGAACGAATTCGTCAAGACGATGTTGTCCAAATGATAATCGAGCCCCAATTCTTTTGCTTGTTGCGTCAGGTTTTGGCTGCTTGCTGCCACGTCCGCTTGCGACATGCCATATTTCTTCATAAGCATTTCCTGTTGGGTCATATTGATGTCCCGGTCTGCGTCAGGATTCAGCTCAAAGCTGCGAAACTCCACCTCCACCTGCTCTTTATTTTCAAATTGCTTTAAAGCCTCTTCGAATCGACGTTTCCCTATATAACAGAACGGACATTGATAATCCGACCAAATTTCCACCTTCATGTAAATACCTCCTCTATTAAATGCAATCATATTAAGCACATTATATAATCAAGGGTATCCTCTTGCAAGGATATTACCCTAGACACTCTTTTTCAAAATGTTCGAAGTCGACTTTTTTCATGAAATCTTCTAAAGTATAACCCTTCAATAGACGCAGGGTTTCCTTTTCCGCTTCATTCATGATTTCCTCCAAGGCATCATCCAGCTGCTTCCCGACTTCACCGCATTCGCTCGTTTCCATACAAACCAAGCATTCCGGCCGGACCGCTTGATACACATCCGCCAAAGTTAACTGTGATGCTGGCACCTTCAAGCTATATCCCCCATCACGGCCTTCCTTCGTTTCGACGATGCCCTCAGCTGCAAGCTGTGCCATCACCCTTCTTAAAAACGTGGCATGTGATTTAACCTTTGAGGCAATTGCCGAACTTGTCAGGAGCTTTTCGCTTTGTGCGAGCCAAACCAGGGAGTGGACGGCGATGGCGAAGCGCGGCGGTCCAATTTGATTATTCCGATTACCTGAAGACATTCTCAATCCCCCTTACAATCTTAAGTCCATTATACTATGTACCGTTCCCTTAGAACAAATGAACCCTTTGACTTGGCCGGTGCATTCCTATAGTCTGAATAGTGAATCTTTAATAAGGAGCGCTTCCATGAAGGATAAATACCCCGTGTTACTCGTCATACTCGGTGCCATGCTGTGGGGGACGACCGGCACTGCCCAATCATTCGCCCCAGCCGCTGCCAACCCCATTGCAATCGGGGCCGTCCGTTTGGCAGTCGGAGGTGCAGCATTATGCCTGATTGCAAGTTGGCAAAAAAAATGGACACGCAGAAATTGGCCTATCAAAGAAACCATCCTGGCGACTTTAGGTATGGCCTGCTACCAGCCGCTTTTCTTCATGGCCGTCAGCCTGACCGGAATCGCCATCGGCACCATCATGACACTAAGCAGCGCGCCCATCATCGCCGGACTCCTTGAGTGGCTGTTTAGTAAAAAACGGCCAGCAGCAAGCTGGTGGGCCGCCACCGGTTTAGCGATCGCAGGATGCTTCCTGCTCTTTTCCAATCAAGGGTCGGTTACAATCGATCCAGTGGGCGCATTGCTTGCAATGGGGGCTGGAGCTTCCTTTACGGTATACACACTGGTCAGTAAAAGGATCTTGAAGCAACAACCTCCGGAAGCGACTGCCGCAGTGATCTTCGGCTTTAGCGCCCTTTTATTGGCACCCGCTTTATTCATATTGGATATTAGCTGGATCGCCACGCCTAACGGGCTTGCCGTCAGCCTTCACCTTGGCCTTCTTGCTACAGCGGTGGCTTATTTATTTTTCAACAAAGGACTCATATCCGTCCCTTCTTCGACAGCCGTTTCCCTGTCACTTGCTGAACCGCTGACAGCCGCCCTTCTAGGCGTATTCCTTGTCGGTGAAAGCATGGCTTCCCTATCATGGATCGGGATCGCATTGCTTCTATGCGGAATCATCATATTGACGATTTTTCCCGAGGAACGAAAACGTCCATCATCGGTGAAGCACGGACTTTCAGTCAAAGCAGATTGATTTTATATTTCTTCAGATCAAGGAACTGGATGAACTCCTGGGCCAGGAACTGCGGGGTGTATTCTTTTCCTTCTTGAAGCCTGTATAAGATAAGGCCCACCAATAGCCCGGATACATAGTACGCATACATTTGCTTGCCTGCATGGATGTCTATACTCTGCTTCAAATAAAACTGGCTTAAGGTATTGAGAATTTCAGGGATGGGATCGGGAATCCCGTAATTTCCACTCATGAAATGGACGATGGAGGTATGTTCCGACAGGTAAGCGAACAATCGAACGAGAATGGCTTCCGATTGCTTTATCGTCACTTTCTCCCTACTCCCTTCAAGCGTCAAAATCGCGATGATATCCGTACAGAAATGATGGATGATCGCTTTTAGCAGGTCCTCTTTGCCGGAATAATGGTCATAGAAGGTCGCACGGCGCATATCGCTTCTGCGTGTGATATCGGATATCGTCACGGCTGAATAGTCTTTTTTTTCGATGATCAATTGGATCATCGCTTCCTGCAGCGCTTGTCTCGTCCTGATTACACGCCGATCGATGCGGTCTTCCTCCTCATCCGGCAAAACGGGAACACCGAAAATCCAGTAATATCTTTTTTGGCTGACCAGATCCCAATATTGCCGGCTGATCTTCTCTGGGGATGGTTTCATCCCTTCTTTAAACCAGAAAAGGATGATGGCATAGGTATAGAGGGTCCGATAATGCACATACAGGTCCTTTAAGGTCTCCGAAACGTTTTCCTTCATCGGGGTCAGCAAGATTTCCCTATTGAATACTTCAAAGAAAAAAGCATGGAAATTGACATAAGGCATTTTATTCCGGTCCATCATGGTTAAAAAGAATGGAGTATGCATCGCAACATATGATAAGGCAGGAAGGACCTTCAAATTCATTTCTCGCAGGTTGATATGGTCCAAGTCCTTCAGGGAATCGAAAATGGCCATCTGCAACCCGTCCTTTTGCTCTTCAACTATTTCCTCGAAAATATCGTACTTATCTTCATAGTAGAAGTACAAGGCACCCCTGCTGACGTTTGCCAGCGCGGCTATTTCCTTGCTGGTGATATGGCGGATGTCCTTTTCCATAAGAAGGCTCAGCAATGCCTCCTTTATTTTTGAAGGAGTTGGTTCATTTGCAAAAATTTCATGATCATCTGACACACAAGGACCTCCTGGCATGTTAAAAAATTGTACAGTTTCTAGGCATTTATACGGTAACGTACACTTCCCTTGTCTCTGTCTTTCTTTAGGCAATCTTAAAACCTATAATAATTTCGAGAGATGAATAAAGCAAATTCCACTTTAAGGGGGACACAAAACGACATGGATATTAAAACGAAAAATGAGATAAATCGAGTATTCCAATTGCAAAAGAAACACCAAAAAGTGATGCGTTCAACGACCGCTGAACAAAGAAAAGCGAAATTGAACCGGTTTTTGGAGGTGGTTGTCGCCCATGAGGAAGAGATCATCGAGGCCGTGCGTCAAGATGTGCGCAAGCCCCACCATGAGGTTAAGAGAGCCGAAATTCTCGGAACGATCAAATCGATCCAAGATAATATAAATAATCTTGATGAATGGATGGCACCTAAAGAGGTGGGCTCTTCCTTGAATCCTGATGCGAAAGGGTATTTAATGTATGAATCAAAAGGGACATGTTTAGTGCTTGGACCTTGGAATTACCCCTTCATGCTTACGATGGCCCCGCTTGCTGCAGCGATCGCAGCCGGTAACTGTGCCATCATCAAGCTTTCCGATTTCACGATGAAAACGAGCAATATCGCCGCGAAAATCATCCGCGAGGCCTTTGATGAATCGGAAGTGGCAATCTTCGAGGGCGATGTGGATGTAGCGACGGAGCTTCTTGAGCAGCCATTTGACCATATCTTCTTTACAGGCAGCACGAATGTCGGCAAAATCGTCATGACTGCAGCCGCGAAGCATTTATCATCGGTAACACTTGAGCTTGGCGGAAAAAGCCCGACCATTATTGATGAGGGGTATGATTTGCTGGATGCCGCGAAAAAAATTGCCGTCGGTAAATTCATCAATGCAGGCCAAACTTGTGTGGCGCCTGATTATCTATTCATCAAGGAAGACAGCCAAGCGGAATTCACTAACCATTTGCAAGCTATCGTACAAGCTGGATTCCTTATGGAGGATGGAACGGCCGACAGGAATAAATTCACGCAAATCGTCAATGAGCGGAATTTCAACCGTGTCAAAGCCCTATTTGATGATGCGATCGAACAAGGAGCTGAAGTCGTCTTTGGCGGCCAGTTCGACCTAAGCGACCGCACGATATCTCCGACTGTGTTGAAGAATGTCACTCATGATATGAAGATCATGCAAGAGGAAATCTTCGCCCCGATCCTCCCGTTGCTGACCTATGAAGAGCTGGATGAAGTCATCGATTCCATTAATGAACGCGATAAGCCTTTGGCTTTATATGTTTTCAGCACCAATCAGGAGGTCATCGATGAAGTCCTGACTCACACGACTTCCGGTAATGCTTCCGTCAATGACGTAGTCGTTCATTTCACCGATTACAATCTCCCATTCGGCGGTGTGAATACGAGCGGGATCGGATCATATCATGGCATATACGGCTTCAAGGCCTTCTCTCATGAAAAAGGAGTCTTCGTTCAGGCAAGATAACCATTGGCTCAAGGAAAAACCCGGCACAAGTAACTTTTTGCCGGGTTTTTTAGCTATTGAATGATTTGCACATTCTCATATAAATAGACTTCTTTCGGGGCCTTTATTTTCTCCGCATCCTTTAAATCGATCACTGGCACGGATTCCCCTTTGTAGCTTCCTTTTTTTAATGTACCTGTAATGGTGTACCAATCATTCGTCTTCATCCCGGTCACATGTCCGTTGACCATATATCCATAAAGCGTCGCATCGACCACACAGCAGGACATGGCGAGGCGGGATATCGCCACTTGTTTTTTAGTAAAACTATTTTCGCGATATACAAACCCCGAAAGCTCAATTTCTTTCCCTTCAATCGTATCGAGGTTGTTGAGAAGATCATCAAGCACTTCAAAATAATTTTCATCCGTGACCGTAATTTTCTCCTGATTCACATGCTTTCCTGCATCATTCGAGCTTTGCTTCTGCGTTTGCTGCTGGGCCATCCCCCTTTTTGCCAGCACTTCCCCGCTTAATGTGAAATCCGTCAAGATGAAGCCGAGAAGGATCGGGATGAAAAACAAGCTATATTTCAAGACCAAAACGGGCGAAGAGGATTCTCCGTGCGAATGGCAATCACAATGATTTCGGACCTGTCTTTGTTTTTTCAGCCGAAGAAGGCTGACCACAAAAAAAGCAAGAAGCGCCGCCAATGCATATGGAACCATCTTCGGTGCAATCAATTTCGTCAAATGACCTGACACATACAATTTAAAAATCATCAGGCCCAATCCCAGCAGCAGCAACCCTTCAAGTTTTTGGATGAAAAAAGCTTTCATCAAAGCCCTCCCTTACTGATCCAAGCACCTGCGATGAGGCAAAGGCTGAAGACGACGGCGAAAACAAGCAAAACATATGTGAAGACGAAGCTCCGTTTAAAACACGACATCATGATCAGGACATTTTTCAAATCAAGCATCGGACCGAAGACAAGGAAGCCAAGGATGGAGCCAGGCAGGAAACTATGGGAAAAGGATGCAGCAACGAAGGCATCCGCGGATGAGCAGAGTGAGAGAACGAAGGCAATCCCCATCATCAGCGCCGTGCCTTTTATCGGGGCCTGTCCGATACCTGCCAAGATGGTCCGATCCATGAGCACTTGGAATACACTGGCAAACAAGGCTCCGATGATGAAGTATCTTCCGACCATGAAAAATTCCTGTGAAGTATGTTCGATGAAGCTTGTCCATTTACTCGGCGGAAAATCGTGTACATGCTCGTGGGCCGCTTGCGGCTTCTCCTCCTTCACCACATCTTTCCTGCTGAAGATATAAATGAATAATCCGACGATAACGGCCGTCAGGACACATAGTATGATTCTCCCGTATAAAATGGAAGGATCATTTTGGAACGCATAATAGGTCGAGCCGAAAACGATGACATTCAATATCGGGGCGGTTACAAGCAGGACAACGCCAGCATGGACCGGAACGCCCTTTTGAATTAATCTCCTTACGACCGGGATGATCGCACATTCGCACACCGGAATGACCAGAGCCGCCGCTATCGCAGCGAAAATGGCTAAAAATGCGCTTTTTGGGATCATTCGCTGGATGATTTCTTCACTGATGAACAACTGGATGAAAGAAGACGCAATGGCACCGAGGAAAAGGAATGGAATCGATTCTAAAAACAACCCCAAAAATACGACAAGCACGGAATGCAGCAGCGGATATCCGGAAAAATCGATTGCTTTTGGAATAAACACATCGCCTAGAAAAAAGAATGCTAGCATCAAAAACAAGAGAATCAATAACAGGAAGTTGCCTGTGTATCGTTTCAAAAGCATATTCACACCTCGCAAATCAAAATTATTACGATTTAACCTCTAGTTCGGTCTATTATATGCCCTTGCTTTGTTTGACATGACAAGAAATGAAACAACCTGCAAAAGAAGCGGAGACAATACGAGCAATCGTTCCAATCCATTTTAGGAATCACGCGTTCAAGCGGATTAGGGAACCGGCCTCACGCAATCTGTTGAATGAAGTGAAACAAAACACTATTTTTATGATAAACTACATATAATATACCGTTCCTTATTTTTTCCCTCAAATGCTCTCATTGCAATCATAAGGCTAAGATTTCTGCATAGGAATGAAAGGGTATTCAACGTAACCCGAAGTAGATCTGGCTTCACAACTGTATGCTTTCCTCAAGCATGATAGGCGTTTTTCAAATCCTGAAACAGCATCCTTACTCAAATGGAAGCACCCATAGAAATTCCTCGATGATCATGAATCCATTACAAGATTGGTTTACCGAATTTCATTATAGGTTCGCGGACATATAAGTATCCATTTTTTCATCGTGAATGATCCACCCAACCTTTTTTCTATAGCCTCGAATCATCTATAACAAAAGCCGGTGACGCTTATCCAGGGGTGTCACAAGAGGGGGTTCTCATGAATTTTATCGAGTATGATCTATTATTCGAATCAAGAAACCAGTTAATCGGGGAAATTTCGGACTTGGATGAAAAAGCGCTGGACCATCGTCCGGCACCCGGCGTATGGAGCATCGCCCAGATATGCCATCATCTGTATCTGACGGAGCAAGTATTTACAGATGTGATCGCCAATGGCATCCGGGAGAGGGATTTCACCAATATCATTCAAAAAAACATATACTTGGTATCCGATCGAACAAAAAAATTCGCTTCCCCTGCCAGCCTTTCACCTTCTTCCAATCCGTTTCAGTTAACGAACATCATGGATTTACTGGCTGAATCCAGGGATCGGTTATTTCAAGTTCTTTATGAAATGGATGAAGATACGAGTTTAAGTAAAAAGAAAGCCAAGCATCCCCTATTTGGCGACCTCTCTCTCGATCAATGGATCGAGTTATTGTCCCTACATGAACAAAGGCATACGAAGCAGATACAAGAGATTAAGCATTCCCTTCTTTAAAAAAGGATTCAGTCACGATGAAGCCAGGCCCCCAGCTCTAATGGTGGCCTGGTTTTTTCATGTTCGGCAACACGGATCATCCCCTCCATTGGAAAATTAAATCAAAGGGAAACCATTAAAATTTTTGACTTACTGCCAAAAATGATGTACATTACCTATTGGGCGAACAATTTTAAGATTAAACAATAAAAATATTCGTATATAGAGGTGCATACCATGGAAAACGTATTTGATTATGAAGATATTCAATTAATTCCTGCAAAATGTGTAGTAAATAGCCGTTCTGAGTGTGATACATCCGTTACCTTGGGCAAGCATACATTCAAGTTACCTGTCGTACCAGCCAATATGCAAACGATCATTGATGAAAAGATTGCCACGTACCTGGCTGAAAACGGTTACTTTTATGTCATGCATCGCTTCGAACCTGAAAAACGTGTAACATTCATTCAAGATATGCATGCACGCGAATTGATCGCATCCATCAGTGTCGGCGTTAAAGATGAAGAATATGGATTCATCGAGCAATTGGCGGCAGACAACATCGTACCCGAATTCATTACGATCGATATTGCACATGGACACTCGAATGCCGTGATCAAAATGATTCAGCACATTAAAAAACATTTACCTGAAAGCTTTGTCATTGCAGGGAATGTTGGAACGCCGGAAGCAGTAAGGGAGTTGGAACATGCCGGTGCCGATGCGACAAAGGTGGGCATTGGTCCAGGGAAGGTATGCATCACGAAAATCAAAACTGGATTCGGAACCGGAGGCTGGCAATTGGCTGCGCTTCGCTGGTGTGCAAAAGCGGCAAGCAAACCGATCATCGCCGACGGCGGCATCCGCACGAACGGGGATATAGCCAAATCAGTTAGATTCGGAGCTTCCATGGTGATGATCGGCTCATTATTCGCTGGACATGAAGAATCTCCAGGAGAAACGATCGAGAAAGATGGCAAGGCTTTTAAAGAATATTTTGGTTCGGCTTCCGAATTCCAAAAAGGTGAAAAGAAAAACGTTGAAGGCAAAAAAATGTTTGTCGAGCACAAAGGATCTTTGGAAGATACACTGAAAGAAATGGAACAAGATCTTCAGTCTTCGATTTCTTATGCTGGCGGAAACAAGCTGGAAGCCATACGCAATGTTGATTATGTAGTCGTTAAGAATTCGATCTTTAACGGTGACAAAGTTTATTAAGAAGAAACGTAAAAAAAAAACGGCCCAATCTATGGATTAGGCCGTTTTTTCATCATTATACCTTTTTAACAAATTGGGATTTCAATTTCATTGCCCGAAACCATCGATTTTACAATCAATATCATGATCTCCAACAACTAAACGGATGCTCTTGACTTTTGTACCCATTTTTAAGACGGATGAGCTTCCCTTCCCTTTAAGGTCTTTAATGACGGTAATGGTATCCCCGCCATTCAAGGCATTTCCATTCGCGTCCTTGATCATCCTTTGGTCACCATTATCGGTTTCCGCTTCTGCCGTCCCTCATGGGCGCACTCCGGACAAACAAAAAGACTTCCATCTTCATATGTA
>NZ_PHNG01000763.1:0-2248 GCF_002803435.1 Bacillus sp. mrc49
GATTTGCTGCTCATTCACGGGACTGTAATTACGATGGATCCAAACAGGCGAATCCTTTCGGATGGGGCCATCGCCATAAATGAAGGAAGGATTTTAGACGTTGGGATAACCGGAAAACTGACATCGAAGTATGAGGCGAAAAAAGTGATCGATTGCAGCCATCAATGCATATTGCCAGGATTGATAGATGTTCATGGCCATGGGGGGCACTCGATGTTCAAGACCATCGCGATGGAGAATATCGATTTTTGGATGCCGATCATGACGAATACGTACAAACATTTTGTAACCGATGATTTTTGGTACTACGAAGGAAAGCTCTCCGCCCTTGAGAGATTGAAGGCGGGTGTGACAACAGGTGTAAGTGTGTTAGGCTCGATGCCGCGATCCGATGACCCGATTTTCGCCATCAATCATGCGAAGGCTTACGCCGAGGTGGGGGTGAGGGAGGTTGTCTGCACAGGTCCATGCAACCCTCCATGGCCTCATTCATTCAGTCGGTGGGTTGATGGGAAAAGAATTGTGAAGGAGGTTACCTATGAAGAGGTATTAAAGGGAGCGGAAGCAGTGATCGAAGCACTGAATCATGCAAATGAAGACAGAACAAGGGCCTTCATTACACCTTTTGTCATCGTCACATCGGTTGACCCCTCCAATCCCACAGCCCCTGACAGGCTATATGGGCTAAGTAATCATGATCTTTATCAAGCGAAAAGAATTCGGGAAATTGCCCGTAAATATGATACGAGGATCCATTCCGATGCTTTTGGCGGGATGATCCATTTAGCGATACAAGATAAGCAGAATGCCCTGTTGGGTCCGGATGTCCATTTACAGCATTGTCGCGGCATTTCCTTCGATGAGGCAAGGATACTGGCAGAAACGGGGACGAATGTCAGTGCCTCGCCAGGTTTTGGACAGGTGCTTGCCCGAACGCCGATCACTGAATTATTGGAAATGGGGGCAACGGTGGCGATCTCTACCGATGGAACCTCGCCTTCGACTAGCTTTGATATGTTCCAGGCGATGAGGAAAACCCAATTCGTTCACCAGGCGGCACTACGGGATTATTACTATTTACCCCCAGGAAAACTGCTGGAAATGATTACGATCGATGCGGCGAAATGCATTGGCTGGGATGATGAAATCGGTTCGCTTGAGATTGGGAAGAAAGCGGATGTAATTACGGTCAATTTGCATCAGCCGCATCTGACTCCTGAATTCATGCATGTTCATCGGCTTGTCTTCCAAGCAGTGGCGAATGATGTGGAGCATGTCATCGTCGATGGGAAATTAATCATGGAGGGGAGGGAGGTCCACACCGTTCATGAAAGTACCGTACTCGACGAAGCGAATGAAGAAGCCTTTTCGACGATCGAGCGTGCGGGGCTTGAAAAGTATATGAAGCCGACGAAATATTTCTGGGGACACGCCAGGGCCTATGTCGATGAAAGGAGATATGACGAACGGGAAAACGCTGCGGCATTGCGGGAAGGGGAATAAAATGAAAACGAAGCTTAAAGGAAGATACGTAATTGGTCATGATGGCTGCGATCATGTCATTTTGGAAAATGCGGAGGTCGTATATGAAGGGGATACGATTTTGTATGTAGGAAAAAAGTATCCGCAAGAAGTGGATGAGGTATTGGACGCCGGGAATGCCATCATTAGCCCCGGCTTCATCGACTTGAATGCCTTAGGGGACATTGACCATGATCTTTTGCATTTCGAGGCTGGCTCCGATAGGCAAAAAAATCTGCTTTGGTCAGAGGACTATATCAAAAGCGGCCATCCCGAATGGATGTCAAAAGAAGATGAGGCCTTCAAGTCTCTATATGCATATTCACAGCTCATCCTTCATGGCGTGACGACGGCGATGCCGATTACCTCCGTTTTTTATAAAAGCTGGGCCGAAACCTATGAGGAGTTGGCAGCTGCGGCAGAACATGCAGCTGGATTGGGGCTAAGGATTTACTTGGGGCCAAGCTTCCAATCCGGGATCAGGGTCGTCCAGCCTAACGGCAAGGTAAAACTGCACTGGGATGAAAAGGCCGGTGAAGCTGGATTACGAAGGGCGGTCGAGTTTGTCGAAACGTTCGATGGAGCCTATGATGGCCTGATAAGAGGGATGCTTGCCCCAGAACGTGTAGAGTGCCAAACAGCAAATAGTTTAAATCAGACAAAATACTATAGCGATAAATTGGGTGTACCGATCAAGCTTCATGCTGCCCAGGGGAGTTTTGAATTC